>NZ_JAACKB010000047.1 GCF_010892395.1 Sulfurovum sp. bin170 | reverse complement strand
TATCTTTTCAATCTCTTTTAGACCAAGATAACTTCTCTGACGCTATGGCACTCTATATGGAGGCTGATAACGAGCAACTAAGTGAATATCAACTTGCATTAAAGGCATATTTCTATGATAGAATAAATAGATTTCCAAAAAAAACTATTGAGCAGATACTATACTATATGGAGATAGAGCCACAATCAGAAGATATTCCACTATATTTGGCTAAATACTATAGTGAAAAAGGTGAGTTTGAAAAAGCGATAAAACTACTCCTTGAACTTCAAGAGACTCATCAAGAGGGAAGTTCAAAATCCATTTCGCATGACCTAAACAGTACCATTGAGTCCTATATAGAGCGACTCACAAAGGCAAAAGAGTTCACAAAACTTATCTCATTTTTAGAAGATATAATCTCCAAAAACTTAAAGAGTGAAAAATACTCAATCAGACTTGCCGAACTCTACTATAACTTAGATAACTACGAAAAAGTTCAAGAGCTACTTGAATATATAGACAGCGACTCTACTTATGGTGCGAAAGCTCAAACTATGCTACAAAATATAGAGTTACGAGAGAAAGAACTAGCACAATATACTCACAAAATACCTCTGATTAAAATCGACTCACACTATAGTATCAATCTTACTATCAATCAGATTCCTGTGACGCTACTACTCGATACAGGAGCTAGTTATACATTTATTGATAGTGAAAAAGTACCCTCTTTGGTTATAGAAAAAGAGATACTTCTCAATACAGCAGGGGGAGAGATAGTTGCAAATCTTTGTCAAGCAGAGAGTCTAACTATTGAGGATATTGAGTTGAAAGATTTTACAGTAACTACAGCTCCATTTAAAGATAGAGGTGCTGATGGACTACTTGGAATGAACTTTTTTGAGCAGTTTAATTTCAAGATTGACCAGAATAGGAGTTTACTATATTTGGCTGAAAAGAATTAGGAAACGCAGACTTTAGTCGCGTAAATAGTGGGCGAGGCTAAAGCCATCGTTTCCTTATATGCAATCTGCACTTTCGGAATCGGCGTGTTTACACCCGAACTATATTGGTTCAAAAGATGCCAAGAACTAACAGATAATTCCAGAGCCTATTACTCTATTATCATCATAAAAAACGGCAACCTGCTCATAGGCTAGACCATATACAGGTTCGCCCAAAGTGACAAAACCCCCATCTCCATTTAGCTTAACCCTGCAAGGAATCGCTTCTGTTCTATATCGTACTTTGACCATGCTCTCAAACTCATCACCTAAATCCTCAAAAAAATTCATCTTCTTTATAGCAAAAGAGTCTTTTGCAAGTTCATCTCTTTTTCCTACAACTATCTGATTGCTTTTTGGATTTATAGATAATACAAAGTGTGGGTCATGCGCCCCATCCACCGTAAAACCACGCCGTTTTCCTATAGTATAGTGCATATAACCTTTATGCGTTCCTACCACTTTACCATCAGAATTGACCGTTTCACCTACTTGGTCAATATTCATATGTCTCTCCAAGATTTCAGTATAATCATTCTCCACAAAACAGATTTCGCTACTCTCCTTTTGCTCTCCTATATCTTGTAGCAGTGGTATATTTTTGGCAAACTCTTTGACATCCTCTTTGAGCCACTTTCCCAACGGAAATATAAGTCTAGGCAGTATCTCCTTTCTCACTTGTGCTACAAAATAACTCTGGTCTTTGCTCTCATCTTTTGCCATATAGAAAAACTCACCATCACAGTTTAGATAGTGTCCAGTTGCCACTTTCTCTATCCCCAAACTATCTGCAAACTCGACCATTTTACCAAACTTTATCGTTCTATTACACAGAACACAAGGATTTGGGGTAAGTCCCTCTCTATAGGTATCTACAAAATAGTCATAAACCTCATTTTTAAACTCACTAGATAAATCATGAAAATGAACTTTGATACCAAGATACTCTCCAACTCGTTTGGCTTTTGAGAAGTTCTCTTCGTGATACGCTTCATTGTCATGCAGTTTCATATAGACACCTACTACCTCATAACCCTCTTTTTGTAACAAAATGGCACTCACAGTTGAATCAACTCCACCACTCATACCTACTAATACTTTTTTACTCATATTTTACTCTTTAAATATTTTAGAGGTATCAACACAGAATCTCTCTTATGCCAGTGAGGATGAGGCAGAGTCAAATCTCTACTCTCAATCACCCTATTTTCATAAAAAATCATATCAATATCTAGCGTTCTAGGAGCATCCTTAAACGAACGAGTGCGTCCAAACCTCTTTTCACAATGGAGAATATAGCGTAAAAGTGCTTTAGGTTGCAGGTTTGTAGATATAACTATTACTGAATTATGAAAATAACTTTGATTTATATAACCAAATGGTGGATTTTTGAGAATAGGAGCAGTCTCTATTATATCTACAAATGGTGATTTTTTCAGATAATAGAACAGATGGTTAAATCGTCTCGGAACATCACCAATATTTCCACCTATACCCAAAACAGCTCGATACAGTTTGCAACTTCTCTTTTTTGTATGGTAGGGGTAGAGTTTAGTAAAAAGTTTAATGAATGAATATTCTGCCAAAATAGTCCTATTTAATTGGTTGCCATCTATATTGTGGGTCTATAACATCTATAAATGGTACTCTCTCTGCAACATGACAGGCATTACACACCTGCTTTGTCTGTTGATACTCTTTTGCTATAAGTTTATCATCCTTTTTATCCAATGCTATTTTCATGCTCTTGTATTGAGTATCCAAAAACATGGCTTTGCTACTACTCTCTCGTTTTGGTCTTCTTTGGACTCCATTTTCCATAGCCTTTTTAATTTTATCCCATTGGTAATTAGCTAGAGGGTAGTTTTTATCTTTGATAGCAAAATAGAAACTATTAAATCTATATCCGACCTCAACCATCGCAAGGTCAAATCCCCTTAACTGCTTCTCTATTTTTTTGAACTTCTCTTCACTGCTATTGGTATCTATAAGCCAATTGGACTTTGTAGAGTAGCTATTTTGGGCAACGGTGTAGTTGAGTGATAGAAGTGTCAATATCAAAATTAGTCTCATCTTAGCTATCTTTTCTTCGTATCTATATCACAATATCTCTTTTTCAACACTACCCTCATAATAAAATCTTTGGTAATCAACGCAAAACAGTAGACCCACAAAACATCCATAATGATATTTTGCTTATAATCCAATCCATAATACAAAATTGGCAACCCTATAAAGATGAGCCATTTAATATAATAGAAAAAGATAATACCTGCACCATACAGCTCTTTAAAAAGATGTTTCACTCTATACTCCTAAAAAATAGTAGGCTGAATTGACTCATTATCAACTCCACCCTCTGCATTCACTTTGATAAGAAAATCCCAAAGTTTGTTAGCTACCTCTTGGTAGCGTTTAGCCGTTTCGCAATTTGGAGCAACAACACTAATAGGCTGTCCATTGTCTCCACCCTCTCTTATGGCAGGTTCTATCGGTATCTCTCCTAGAAGTTGAGTTTTGAAATTTTCCACAAGGGGAGCGGTGGTTCCTTTACCAAAAATCGCATACTCTTTGCCACTCTCTGGACAGATAAATCCACTCATATTCTCCACCACTCCTGCAATGGGTATTTTGAGGTTTTGAAACATATCCATACTACGAATCGCATCATCCAGAGCTACTTTTTGTGGAGTTGTAACACAGACACCTGCTGTAACAGGCAGACTCTGAGCCAAAGCCAATTGAGCATCACCAGTCCCTGGAGGCATATCAAAGAGTAGTACATCTAGCTTGTCCCACAAAATATCCTCTAACATCTGCTCTATCGCTTGGGTCACCATAGCCCCTTTCCAGATGAGTGAAGCCCCTCTCTCTACTAGTGAACCGATAGACATCACTTGTATATTGTGAGCCATAATGGGTTTAATATTTTTACCCAAAAAAACAGGTTGCACACCCTCTATCCCCATCATTCTTGGAATATTAGGTCCATAAACATCAGCGTCAAGCAGTCCAACTCGTTTACCTTGTTGTGCCAGTGCAATGGCAAGATTGACTGTTGTAGTTGATTTTCCTACCCCTCCTTTTCCACTGCTAACCATTACAAAATTTTGAATATTTGGCAAAACATTTTTGCCTTGTGAGCTTGTCTCTTTTTGGACTTTGGGTTGAGTTATTTGAACCTCTACTACCATATCCTCTTTTGGAGCAACTCTTTTTCTTATCTCATCTTCTAGTTGTGCTTTTATCCTTGGGTCGGCAGATGGAATATCTAGTTTGATGGTTATCTTTTCATCCTCTATTGAAATCTCTTTAACAAAACCAAACTCCATAATGTTTTTTTTGAAGTTCGGATAGATGACTTTTGATAATCTCTCTTCAACTGTTTCCCTATTTATCATAAACGATTTTCCTTATAGTTACTATTTGACAATATTATATCTTTACAGCCCGACCATCAATCATCGCCACCATATCCTCTATACGAATCCCAAACTCATCAGGTATATAAATCCCTGGTTCAATTGTGTAGACCATACCATCCTCTATAACAGTATTTGATTTAGAAGAGATATATGGCATCTCATGTATATCTAGTCCCACACCATGACCTGTTGAGTGAACAAAATATTTTCCAAAACCAGCTTTGTCAATAATATCACGAGTCAGAGCATCTACCTCTTTAGCTTTCATACCTGTTCTAGCTTTTTCTATGGCGTTATCATGAGCTTTTAGAACCGTATCATAAGCTTTTTGAATCTTCTTGCTCTTGAACTTCTGTTCTATATCGAAACTGAAATTTTTGTTAGCATAAACCGTTCTTGTCCTATCCGAACAGTAGCGTTTATACTTCAATCCTGCATCAACCAAAAGCAGATCTTTTTTTTGTAAAATATTAGCTGTTGGCATAGCGTGTGGTTTTGAAGCGTTGGCATTTACTGCCACTATTGGGTCAAATGATAGCTCATATTTCCCATATCCAGAGAGTGCTGTTTTTGCCATATAGGTTAGACTATACTCATCTCTATTGAAGCCATCACGCCTAATCATATCTGCAAAAAAATCAAAAGCCTCTGCTCCAAGTTGAGAAGCTATAGTTAGAGTCTCAATCTCCTCAAAACTTTTAATAATCCTCTTTTTGTGAGAGAAGTCAGGTTTTGGTTTGAGTTTTATCTTCAACTTATCGGTCAACTTCTCAAAAGCAAATATACTCCACTCTTTGGAGTCATAGTTCAGTCTTTTAACTTTTGATTTTTTCAAAATCCTATTGGCTGTTTTGTACAGGTCTCTCTCTATAATAACTTCTGCACCAACAACCCTCTGCTCTGCTTCGATTTTATAACGACTATCCGTAAGAAAAAAAGCTTCAGCTCCAAGCTTGATATAGAGTGCATTATCACAGCTATAACCACACTCATAATATATTGCATTTTCATTTTTTAGTATATAATTCATGGAAATGGATTACCTTATTAAATATCTTTCAAAACTAGGAACCGATGGCTTTAGCCTCGTTATATTCGCGACTTTAGTCTCCGATTCCAAAAGAGTTGTTACTTTTGAAGATTCTGCTGTGCCTGTTGAGCCTGTTGTGCCTCTTTCATAGCCTTTACTTCATTCATAATCTGAGTAATAGCAACCATTGCCATATGATAAGAGAATGGACCAAAACCAGAAATTTGACCTGCACATACAGGAGCTATCAATGACTTCTGTCTAAACTCCTCTCTAGCATGGATATTTGAGAGATGAACTTCAACAGTTGGAATCTGAACAGCAGCAATCGCATCACGAATAGCAATAGATGTATGTGTATATGCAGCAGGATTGATAATAATACCATTAGCCTCACCCATACACTCCTGAAGTCTATCTATAATCTCACCCTCTAAATTGCTCTGAAAAAACTCTATCTCTATACCATTTTGCTGTGCAAAACCCTCCATCTGCTTATGAATATCTTCTAACTTCATTGGACCATAAATATTCTGCTCTCTATGACCTAACATATTTAAATTTGGACCTTGGATTACTACTACTTTCATTATTTCTTACCTTCAATTAAATTTTGGTCATATTTTATCGAAATTTGCTTTTAATTAATGATATAATCCACTTTTAATTCATCAAGAGGAAAAATCATGGAAAATCTAGGGATACTCTCCGTTCTCATTCCACTCTTTATCATCATCATGGCAATCATCACAAAAGATGTAGTAGTATCTCTACTCTCTGGTATATTTTTGGGAGAGTTAGTAATTCATCACTTCAATCCACTAGAGGCTATCTTGGCTCTTCTTGATGGATTTGTAGGACTATTTGCAGAAGGGTGGATAACCAAAACCGTCCTATTTGCTCTTCTAGTAGGCTCTATTATCAAGCTTATCAGCGACTCTGGTGGGGTTAATGGTTTTATCAATTATCTTAGTACAAAACATAAAAACTTAGACTCACCAAAAGGTGCTTTGCTTATTGCTTATGTTTTGGGGGTTGTAATATTTATAGAGTCCTCTATCACGGCACTCGTAGCAGGAACCGTAGCTAAACCTCTTTGTGATAAAAATGGAGTAAGCAGAGAGAAACTAGCATTTGTATGCGACTCCACCTCTGCACCTATCTGCTCTTTGATACCTTTTAACGCTTGGGGTGCTTTGCTTTTGGGGCTTATCATAACGGCGATTGATACCAATGTCATAACAGGTGATGGAGTCGCACTGCTTATAGAGTCTATTCTATTTAACTTCTACTCACTCATAACTATATTTTTGGTTCTAGCCGTAATACTATTTGATATAAACATAGGTTCAATGCGTCATGCTAAACCCCACAAAATAGACTCTAGCCCCATGATAGAGAATCATAAAAACAAATCTCCTCTACTTATGATACTACCTCTAGTTGTTCTAATAGTTATGGTTCCAATCTCACTATACTATACAGGTGATGGAGATATACTCAAAGGTTCAGGCTCCACCTCTGTATTTTACTCTGTTATTGCTACTCTAGCTTTTATATATGTTTACTATATCATGGGTAGACACCTAAAACACAAAGAGTATTTCAAATCACTATACGCAGGTATATCTGATATGGTTCCAATAGTGCTGATTTTACTTCTAGCATTTCTCATCGGAAATGTCATCAAAGGTTTAGGAACAGCAGATTATCTAGCTCATGTTATGGATGGTAATATCTCACCATTTCTACTACCATTTTTGGTCTTTTTGGTATCAGCCCTAACCTCTTTCTCCACAGGTACAAGCTGGGGAACATTCTCCATCATGATGCCTATCGCCCTCGCACTTGGAGCAAGTTTTGATATGCACATACCTCTGATGATAGGAGCCGTAATCTCTGGTGGAATTTTTGGAGACCATGTATCACCTATCTCTGATACTACGATTATCTCCTCAATGGCAAGTGGTTGTGACCACATCTCGCATGTAAGAACACAGATGCCCTATGCTCTTATCTCTGCGGGATTGGCTTCGGTTTTATATCTGATTATGGGGTGGATGCAAGGAGTGTAAAGATTAGACATATTTATGGTTTGGATACATCCTTGATTGGGATATCTTCTTTTTCTCCTTCCTCATTTTCAGTAGTTATGGTAGAGGAGTCCTTAACTTTATCAGATTTGATATTGTGACTTGGGTTACATGAACTTGGGCTTATGATAGAACATGCTATATAAGCTATGGCTACAACAAATACAAGAGTAATTATTATTATAATATTGT
>NZ_JAACKB010000010.1 GCF_010892395.1 Sulfurovum sp. bin170 | reverse complement strand
TGGAGATAACAATATGAGTAAGTCAGGTTCAGCCTATATCTTTAAAACTACTAACAATGGTGATAGCTGGACAGAAGTACAAAAGATAGTAGCCAGTGATCGTGCAAAAGATGATTATTTTGGTCTCTCTGTAGCAATCTCTGGAGATTATGCAATTGTTGGAGCTATCTGTGAAGATGAAAATGCCTCTGGAAATAACAATATGATTAACTCAGGTTCAGCCTATATCTTTAAAACTGCTAACAATGGTGATAGCTGGACAGAAGTACAAAAGATAGTAGCTAGTGACCGTGCAATGTATGATAATTTTGGTAACTCTGTAGCAATCTCTGGAGATTATGCCATTGTTGGAACACCTGAGCCTAATACTTATACAGGTTCAGCCTATATCTTTAAATTTAGCTTAAAGCCAACACTAAGTTCTCTTAGCCCAACAGATAATGCAACAGGAGTTTCAAGAACAGCAAACTTGGTCATTACCCTTAGTGAAGATATAGTCAAAGGCACAGGCGATATCGTTATCAAAAAAACTACAGGAGATGTAATTGTAGAGACTATTAATGTAACAGGTGGATTGGTAACTATCAGTGGTGCTGAAGTGACTATTAACCCAAATACAGAGTTAGATTATGCTACTGAGTATTATGTACAGATACCAGACACTGCACTAAAAAATAGTAAAGATGATTATTTTTATGCAGGTATTACAGATAAAACCAGTTGGAGTTTTACTACGGTAGCTAACCAAATCCCAACAATCACAGGAACGACAGCAAATCAAGCAGTCGATGATAATGCGACTATCAAACCATTTAGCACTATAGTGTTAAAAGATGTTGATAATGATGATATAAATTTAACTATCTCGTTGGATGATAATGAAAAAGGAACACTCTCTAGTTACACTATAGCCAGAGGAGGTTTATTGACTGTTCAAACAGCTTTACAAAATATAGTTTTTACACCTAGCAATGATCGTGTATCAGGAGGAGATAGTGAAACTACAACTTTTACAATAAGTATAAATGATAGTTATGTAACTATTGTAGATAATAATACTACCGTGATTAGTACAAATATAGCTACTCCAATACTTAGCAATATTACAATCTCCCAAGGTAATGCAGACTATACCTCAAAAGTTAGCTACACCCCAACAGCTGGAAATAGCTTGGTTTATCATCTTGTTAATTCATCTATCAATGTACCTGGACTCAATGGTACTTTGCCAGATGGGACAACTCCCTATACCAGTGGAGCAGATATTCCAAATGCTGAAGTGGGACAATATTTGGTTGTTTATGAGGTTGATTCGAGTGGAGAGATAGTTGGATTTTATCAACAACAACTCTCTGTATATAATATTAAACCAAAAACACCTGTAACGATAACTGATGGTAATGTGACAACTACTGATGGTAAATTCAAAGAGGATGTAGTAGCAGGTACAAAACCGATTGTATATTCAGCTACACCCGAAGAGTATAAAGAGATTATGGTTAATCGAGCTACTTATGCCATATTTAGTGACGGTAATCACGATGGAAAATTAAGCATAATGAAAAAAGTAGGTGATGCTTGGGAGTATGTCCAAGAGGCGTATAGTACCAATGCTGTTACCAAGATTGCCGTTAGAAAAAAAGGTCGTTCAGGTATGTCTGTGAATTATATAGATGGCACTATGCCTACAACCTCAATATTTAGTAAAGGAGATTTATAATGAAAAATTTCAGTAAAATAGTTATGAGTATCGCACTACTTAGTGTTGGCTCATGGGCAGTAGAAAATATAACACCATCACAGCTAGATGAAAATAGTAAAAATATAGTGAGTACTAATGATATTTATGACAGAATCTATACAATTTATCAAGATGGAAATGATGCAGATGCTACATATAAGCGTGGGCAGTTGCTTAAACATATTAGTGGTACAAACTATGAGATAGTACCTTCTTATATAAGTAATCAACCAAATTATATCTCATCCTATAACTTTGGACAAAGCAGTATGAAGTTTGATTCAAATAACAGGTTGCATATTGCTTATATTGATGAAGATGAAGGTTATCCCATGTTAACTTATCAAAGATACAATCCATCTGATACAAATACTAATCATGGTTGGGAGACAAGAGACACTTTCCTTAATGGATTGGATAAAGATGATAGTGAACTTACACCAAATGTAACCGATTTGGCAATGGATTTGAATGGTAGTAATATCCCATTGATAAGCTATATTGATGAGAGTAATAGTAAACTCTATGTTAGATACCTAAGCGATAGTGGTACAGATAGTGATTTTAGTGATGATGTTTTTGAAACACTTGCAGATTCAGATGGATTTTTGACAACGACTGATATGGATATGGTAATTGATAATAATGTACCATATATTGCCTATCAAGATGATACAACTAAAAAACTGTCAGTGATAAAACATAATGGTTCAACTTGGAGCTTGGTGGATGCAAATATATCTGTGGGAGATGCTACAAATATTACTATCTATAAGGAGGAGGATGGTAACTTATATCTCTCTTACTTGGATGCTGAATTAAGCAAAACAGTTGTCAAAAAACTTAGAAGATATCTACCTATCACGGTTGTAGAGCATAGAACAGAAGTGATAGATATAAGTGTAACGGGAGCAACCAATATAACATTTTCACTAGATGGAGATGATAAAGATAAGTTTGTTATATCAAATGATGGTAATTTGACTTTTGCTACAGCACCTAATTTTGCATCTCCTGAGGATAACAATAGTGACAATGTCTATGAGGTAACTGTAAAAGTTGCAGATAGTGATAGTAACATTATTTTAGAAAAAGATTATAATGTTATTGTGACAGGGGTAGAGGATGCTCCAATCATTAACCCAATAGCAAATATCTCTAAAAATACCAACTTTAGTGATTTTAACATCACAATTGATGGAATTGTTGATTTAGATAGAGAGGATTTGAATATCAGTTTTGAGACCAATGATACAAGCATCATCAGACTCTCTAAAAATTGGGATAACAATGTGAGTTATGCTGACTATTTTGGAAATGAGTTTAATTTAACTGTATCATCAGAAGTTAACCGAAGTGGTGTTACAGAGGTAAATCTTACTATTAGTGATGGTGTAGCTACTATTTACAGAGAGTTTAATATTACAGTAAAAGATATGACACCTGATAGCTTTAGTTTTACAGATAAAACTAGTCAAGCTAGGTCAACTGTGGTAGAGTCAAATAGTGTAACTGTAACTGGTATTGATGATGGTATAACTATTTCGATAACAGGTGGAGAGTATAGAATCAATGGAGGAGCTTGGACGGATGTAAATGGAACAATTGACAATGGTGATAGCGTTACGGTTAGATTAACAAGCTCTAGCTCTTATGGTACAGTTTCGACTGCTACTTTGACGATTGGGGATACTACAGAGAGCTTTTCGGTGAAAACGGGGTCTGCACCACCAGTAGTTATACCTCCATCAGGTGGAGGAGATGGTTCTGCACCGACACCAGTTGAAGAGCCAGAAGAGGAGTCCAATGATATTGTTAGTGGAGATGGTAAAAAAGATGAGACTACAGCTAGATTTGATGATAATATGGATGTGGATATTGATAAAACAGAAGATACCACAATAGCAACGATGGCGATAGAGGATAAAAAAATAGAAGTAGCTGTTCATGATAGTGGAACGATGGAAGGGAAGATAG
>NZ_JAACKB010000294.1 GCF_010892395.1 Sulfurovum sp. bin170 | reverse complement strand
TTTTATCCTTTATTTTTTAATTATCTTGCAGAACTTCCTTGGAATCGGAGACTTTAGTTTAATGCCAATGAATTAGCGAGGCTGAAGCCATCGTTTCCTTATATGCCATCTGCATTTTCGGAATCGGCGTGTTCACACCCGAACTATTTATATTCAAAAAAAGCTTAATTCATTGGCATTGGGCTGAAGCCATCGGTTCCTACTCTTCCAAGGATTCTAATTATCTTCCCAATTGTTAAACTTTGTAAATTTTTTACAAATTACAAATTTAGAGATGGCATACCTCTGATTACTTGAGAGTTGCAGTATCGCTCGTATATAGTCAGGCAAAAAGTGGTCATACTTAATCTCCAATATAAATTGGGGTTTCTCTATCACATCTATTGTAGGAACATCCTTGTTAAACATATCAGTTCTCATGAGACCACTCTTTAGATGCTTATCAAAAGTTATTCTTATATTATTCAGATTTGAGATATAAGCCTCTCTAACATAATCCACTATAACATCAGGTTTTAGTCTTTTAGCCACCATATTAAAATAGAACTCATTAAACAGAGTGTTATCTGAACGCCTTAAAAACTCAATATCATTATCAATTATCATATCAAACTGCTCTCTTGTAAGTGATGCTGACTCCTTATGTATAAATTGACCAATTCTTGATTTTTTTTCAAGTTTGATTACCTTGTCACTTATGTTATACGCTCTTATTCTAAACTTCTCTCTAGTAAGCACACCAGCCTGTTTCTCATACAAAGCACTGTTTTTAACATCATCAAAATAGAGACTTCTGATATGATAATCACCACTCTCATTGGAGTATGCATCTCTTTTCAGGACTGCTCCCAACCTTCTGCGAAGAGACTCATACTCAAAGTAGTTGATATAGTATTTAAACTCATGTCTAAAAGTTTTTAAATTACTCATACTCAATCCAAACCTTTTTATCTAATTTTTTGAAAATATCTACTCCATTCATGCTCTCCTCCTCTATCGTTTGATTAATATCCAATTTATAATAGTGAGATTGAACCGTCTTTTTAATCTTACTAGAAGGGGTCTTCTCATTAATATTAAAAACAGATGGGTGTTTAAATATCTTCTTTTTTTGATACATCTCTATAGAGATATTGTTATCTATATAACTGTTGCTATAGAGGTAGACCTTTGACTCATCTTTCGCTGTAATTGCACTTCTATTGTTTCTGAAACTATTACCATTTATCAATGCCAATGTATTTTCACCTATAGATATACCTTTATCCAAAAAGTTACTAAAGTGGTTATTGTTGACCAATATTTCTGAACCACTAAAATCGAGTCCATCACCATTACTATCCATAGGAATAGTAACTCTATCAAAATTTTTAATCAGTGATTTTTCCATAAATCTATTATCTCTTACCACACCTTTACAAAAATCCAAATCAACTTGGTCAGCCATATTGGCATTAAAGATATTTCTCTCTAGTAGAATATTTGCATTTTTGATATTGAGACCATCATCTGCACTATTGTGATGGATATAGCTATCTTTTAACTCCACACGCTTATGGTTATAGAGTGCCAAAGCACCAGATAGGTGAACACCATTGATAAATGTTTCACTTCCTCCATATATCTCCAAGTGATTTACTCTGCACTCTGTCTCTCCATCGCCAATAGAAGAAAATGTACCAAATGGTCTATTTTTCTCACTATTTCGTACTATAACAGGCTCCTCTTCTGTTCCTCTAATATCTACTCCACCATAAACAATCACACTTTTACCCTCTGCAATCTCAATTAATGTCCCCTTTTCGATGATTAAATCATAACCAAAAGGGAAAACCATATCTTCTAATATTTTATAATTTCCTTTAGACCATTTTAAAGTATTATTATATCCTTTTATTAATCCTAAATTATTATTTTTACTTAAAAATTCATCAATAGATATATCGTGGTCTCTATACAAATCTAAATCACTGTTTATAGAGGTATATGTGTTTATTTTGGAGAGTTTTTTACCAGTTAGTATATTGGTTGAGTTGATTTCTACATTTTTAATTTTAAACTCAACATTTGAGACTATCTTATAGTGTTTAGGATTTAGTTTTGGTTCCAACTTCTCATCCAAAGAGAGCATATAGTTAGTCTCTTTAAAAAAATCACTTATATCAGCAGTTATATTTCCATCCTTTTTTAAAAAAGTTGAAAACTCCATACTTTTATTGTTCTCATCTATAACATATACGCTATCTATCTTCTCTTTGGAGTCCAAATCTATACTAAACTTATCAATCTTTAGACCAACATTACTATCAGGATTTATGGTCAACTGGTGTCTTTTTTTATCTATAAGTTTTAAGTCAATAAAAATCCTACCATATTTGATATAGTTCTCAATAATATTCATATTTGATATTAGATTTTTCCTCTTCCCATTTATCACAGACAGACTAAATCTTCCTGACAATTCATTTGTGGTATCTGTTAAAATAAGTCTATTATTTTCGCTATTGATACTCTCAAACATCTCCAAGAGTTCATCTTTTTTCTCTATAAGTTCCCAAAGATATTGGTTTCTCATCTCTCTAAACTCATTGCTCTTGGTTAACCTATAAAAGAGGTCATCTTTTGTAGAGTAGACACCCTGTGAAGCTTCGGATAATCCCATTGCTCTATCAATAGTTTTGAAATTATAGGTTGGTAATGCCTTTAAGCTATTCTCTGTTCTATAATATATGGAGAATCTACCCGATGAAGTGTTGTATAAAAACTTTATATTATCACCCAAGATAGAGTGTCCAGCGTCATAACTTATTGCTCTTAGTGCTTCATGTTTGGCAAAAGTATCTACATCAATTAGATGTTTAATATCATTAAACTGGACTGAACGCATGAGTTTTGAATACTGCTCTTTCTGTCCAATATTTTTTTTACTTATATAGTTAATCTCCAAATTACTATCTAGGTCTTGAAAAATAGTCATATGGTTACTGTTAGATTGATGATTCCACTCATCAGACCTCTTTACTATATCTACACCTGATAGACCATTTTTCTCTAGTAGCTCTTTGCCAAGTTTCTCTTCAAGAAAATACAACCCTTGACTAACCCCATTGATTTTTAGTATGACTGGAAATGATTGTGGAGTCAAGAGATTAAGTCTACTGGCTATTTTATTTGAAAAAATTGATATACCATTATATGAGTCTGGCAGAAGTAGATTAAATCTTCTCATACCTCTGTAGAAACTCCTGTTTTTACTTTTTATTTTAATTGAAAAAGCTTTTTTATCATCGATGAAATTTGGAAAATCCGTACCATGCAGTTTGATTTTAACTTTATATTTCTCTCTACCGATATACATAGTCGTTTTTTTATAGAGATTGATATGGTCTGACATATAGAGTCTATAGAGTTGACTGCTCTTCGCCTGCATAACCCTCTGCACCATATCTGACATCAATTTATGTTTCATCGTTATGTTGATAACAGGCAAATCAAAACTATTTAATGCTCTCTCACCTTTGAGAGGGTTAATATCATCAACAATCTTCATCAATCTATTTGATTTCTCATAAAGCTTAAATTTATCATTAGTCTCGCTGTCTATTTTCCACGGCATCGTTATCATAACGCTATCACTATTATATAAAATCGTAGCAACAACGATTGATAGGATGGTTAATATTTTTTGCTTAAAAGACATATCTACTCCCCCGTTAATTTACAACATTATATAATAAATTTAATTAGATTTAT
>NZ_JAACKB010000046.1 GCF_010892395.1 Sulfurovum sp. bin170 | reverse complement strand
AGAATATTGTTATTGATTTATTAGGACAAGGCAGTGCCATTGTCCCTACAATATTTCAATTTCAAAACAGTAGAGACAAGGGACTCCCTTGTCTAAATCCAATTCATTGGCATTGGGCTTTTTTTGAACCAAATAGTTCGGGTGTAAACACGCCGATTCCGAAAATGTAAATTGCATATAAGGAAACGATGGCTTCAGCCTCGCTAATTCATTGGCATTGGACTAAAGTCTCCAATTCCAAATGAGTTTTGCAAAAAGTCTATTTAACTTTTCGAAATACAAACAGAGCTTTTACCCTAGAGTGTTTTTTTCTGTTTTGATTATACTATTATTGGGCTTAGCTTAATAATAGAATCAAATATTTATTTCGCTATAATTTCCCAAAAACAACCAAGGCAGAATATAGTGCAATTTCAAGAGTTCAAAATAGAAAATTTAGAGCAGTTCCCAAAAGATTTAGAGATATTATTAGCAAAACAGTTAGAGATTATAGATAGTATAACCAAGAGTGAGCTAGAGAGCTACGAAACAGTATTAAAACCACTTCAAGACCTAGATGAAGAGCTTGGAAATTTTTTTACTCCTCTATCACATCTAAATAGTGTAAGCAACTCCAAAGATACGCAAAAAGCTTATGAGGAGTCACTGCCACAACTCTCCAAATTTCATAGTCAGATAGCACAGAATGAGGAGCTTTTTAATAAGATAAAAAAGATAAAATCCACTGATGCAGAGGCACAGAAAGTTATAGATAATGAGATTAGAGATTTTGTTCTATCAGGGGCAGAGCTTCCTATGGAGCAGAAAAAAGAGCTAGAGGAGATAAATTTAAAGCTCTCTGAACTCTCTAATAAATTCTCTCAAAATCTTCTTGATGCTACCAGTGAGTATGAGCTTATTATTGAGGATGAGAAGGATGTAGAGGGAATCCCAGAGAGTGACTTGGCATTGGCAAAAACTGAGTTGGCTGGAAAAATAGTGTATAGGTTTACTCTACAGATACCGAGCTATTTAGCCTATATGACTTATGGGGTCAATCGTGGATATAGAGAGGAGCTTTATCGTGCCTACTCTACTCGTGCATCAAAAAATGCAGAGGTGATTGATGAGATATTGGAGCTACGAGATAGGGAGGCTAAGATTTTAGGTTTTGAGAACTATGCCTCATATTCATTGGAAACCAAAGATGCTCCTTCTACCCAATCAGTTACTAATTTTTTGGAGAAGTTGGCAGAGCTTAGTATTCCACAAGCTATAGATGAGCTAGATGAGTTAAAAGATTTTGCAAAAAAGATAGATAAGATAGGCTCTTTTGCTAGTTTTGATATAGGGTATTACTCTGAAAAACTGAAAAAAGAGAAGTTTGATTTTGATGATAGCATGACCAAGCCATATTTTGAGCAGGGTAGGGTGCTAAATGGTCTGTTAGATGTTGTTTCAGGTCTGTTTGCTGTTGAGTTTAGAGAAGTAGAGGCTACTGTTTGGCATGAAAAAGCTAAAGCTTATGATATATACAAAGCAGAGAGATTATCTGGTCGCATCTATTTTGATTTGGAGTCAAGAAAAGAGAAGCGAGGTGGGGCTTGGATGCATGACTGGGAGACTCATTTTGTAGATGCAGAGGGTAAAAAGCATCTGCCAACTGCATTTATAGTCTGTAACTTCTCACCATCAACAGAGACTCAACCTAGTCTCTTGCGTCATGATGATGTGGTGACACTTTTTCATGAGATGGGACATGGGATTCATCATCTCTTTGGAACTTGCAATGAGAGGTCAGTTTCAGGAATCAATGGTGTGGCTTGGGATGTGGTTGAGTTTCCCTCACAGTTTTTGGAAAATTTTGCTTATGAAAAAGCGATACTCAAAAGATTTGCACTCCATCATAGGACAGGTGAGGTGATGAGTGATGAGCTACTAGAGAGGATAAAAGAGACCAAAAACTATCAGGCTGCTATGGGTATCTTGCGTCAGGTTGAGTTCTCTCTATTTGACTTTACGCTACACAAAAAGCTACATCAAGGTGATGAGGTTCAGAGTCTGCTTGATGGTATTAGAGAGACTACCGCATTGATTGAAGTTCCTGCATATAATAAATTTCAAAATGGTTTTGCTCATATCTTTGCAGGTGGATACGCAGCAGGGTACTATAGCTATAAGTGGGCAGAGGTTTTGAGTGCTGATGCTTTTTTTGCTTGTCTTGATGAGGATGGTAGTTTTAATCAAGCCAAAGCAGAGGGGTATTATGAGTTTATATTAAGTAAGGGTGGTTCAGAAGATATGAGTTCCCTCTATCAGCAGTGGCTTGGTAGAGTTGCCAAAGTTGAGTCTCTTTTGAAACTGTATGGGATTGCGTAATAGCAATTTCATCTTTTGTTTGGTGGGCATAAATGCACCACCTTACTTACTTTACACTCTCCTCATACATCTTGACAGCTTTGTTCATATTTGTCAAAAGTGGAATGTTAATAGCAATTGCTTTCTCTAATCCCTTCTCTGAAACATCTGCATTTGAGATAATCTCTTTGTAGTCAAGCCATAATTTTTGAACTTTGACAAGTTGTCTGTTAATCGCCTCATCTTTTGTACCTGCAAGTCCTAAATCTGTATCACCTTTTATTAGAGCGATTAGAGTTTTATCAAATAGCTCACCAGTCTTTTGGAGATTTTTTGTATACTCTTTGGCATCAACTCTATTGGCAATGGTAAGTAGCTCTTTTGTCATTTTCTGGCTAATATCATTTTGTTGCTTTTTTGATGCTTGTTGCTCTTTTTCTGATATTCCTGTATTGGCAATAACATTTTGATACTCACTCCATAGAGTCTGAACTGTAACAAGTCGCTTAGCAATATCTGGATCCGTCATAGCCTCTCTGTTATTTGTCATCAGATTAGTTAAAGTATCTTTAAATAGTTCACCTGTACTCTTTAGACTCTCTACATTGGCATTTGATTTTAATTTATTTGCGATAAGCAGAAGCTCTTTGGTCATTTTTTGAGTTAACATTCTCTGACGACCTGCTAGGTTAATGGTTTTTGCCATATGCGGGTCAAGATGGGAAGCACCATCATTCTCGTACATCTGTACAACCATATTCATATTTCGAAGAAGAGGGAGATTCTCTTTGTCGATGGATACCAGTGTGGCTTTCTCTGTTTTACCATCAGCTACTTTTTCTACATGTATTTTAAAAGTGTTCCACAGTGAGACGACTTTATCTATCTGTTTGACAATCTCTTGATTATTGGTTTTAGGAAGATGGAGGCTTTTGTCACCATTACGAAGACCTATAAGTGTTTTATCAAAAAGTGCAATAGTCTTCTTTAGACTCTCTGTATTGTTTTTGACATTGATGCCTTTTGCAATCAACAGAGCCTCTTTGCTCATTTTTTGTGTTAACATTCTCTGTTTACCTGCGAGGTTAATTACAATGCCATGTTGATGTTTTTTGCTCTGTTTTATATTTTCTGTGTTATTAGTTTTT
>NZ_JAACKB010000293.1 GCF_010892395.1 Sulfurovum sp. bin170 | reverse complement strand
TTATAGGGAACAAAATGCCCAAAGACCTAACCTCCCCAGACCTATACTTCAACCGTGAACTCTCATGGCTAAAGTTCAACACCAGAGTACTTGCCCAAGCCAAAGATAGCTCTCTGCCTCCACTAGAGAGAATGAAATTTATCGCTATATATGGAACAAACCTTGATGAGTTCTATATGATTCGTGTGGCAGGACTAAAAGCACTCTTCAAGGCTAGAATACAAGAGACAGCTATTGATAAAATGACACCAACAGAACAGCTTGAAGCGATTCACAAAACTCTACATAGGGAGCAGAGAACACTAGAGTCTTCATACAAAGAGATTATGAAGGATTTAAAGAGTCACAATGTCACCATCAAAGGTTATCCAAAACTCTCAGACAGGCAGAAAGAGATAATCAAAGATGAGTTTTTTGAACAGATATATCCTGTGATTATGCCTATCGCGATTGATGCGACACATCCCTTTCCTCATCTAAACAACCTTAGCTTTGCACTAGCTCTTAAGTTTGAGGACAGAAAAGGAAACATCAAACATGGGCTTATACGAATACCAAGAATTCTACCTAGATTTTTGGAGGTAGGTCACTGCTTTGTTCCTATTGAGTCTGTGGTTGACCACTTTAGCACGGAGCTTTTTTCTGGTTTTAAGAGAGTCTCATCAACCCCTTTTCGAGTCACACGAAATGCTGATATAGAGATAGAAGAGGAGGAAGCTGATGATTTTATGGAGATGTTAGAGGAGGGAATCCGTTCGAGAAATAGAGGAACTCTCGTAAGACTAGAGCTGATGGAGGGGGCGGATGAGGAGCTTGTGGAGTTTTTGACCACTCACCTAAAACTCGACTCTCATGATATATACTACTACAAGATACCTCTAAATCTTGGAACACTTTGGCATATCGTAGGGCAGAAGAAGTTGGCACACCTCACACTGCCAACCTATACTCCAAAAACTCTGCCACCATTTGATGATAACTCTGATATATTTGAAGCGATAGAGAAAAAAGATGTTCTGCTCTACCACCCATATGAGAGCTTTGACCCTATTGTCAACTTCATAGAGGAGGCATCAAAAGACCCCAATACCCTCTCTATGCGTATGACTCTATATCGTGTAGGGAAAAACTCTCCAATCGTAGATGCACTCATCCGAGCTTCACAAGATGGAAAACAGGTAACCGTTTTAGTTGAACTAAAAGCTAGATTTGATGAGGAGAATAATCTACATTGGGCAAAAGCACTAGAGGATGCAGGGGCTCATGTTATCTATGGTATTACAGGTCTAAAAGTTCATGCAAAAATAGCACAGATAACCAAAAGAAAAGGCTCTAAACTACAGAGCTATCTTCATCTTGGAACTGGAAACTACAACCCCACTACCTCACGAATCTATACTGATATGAGCTACTTCACTACAAAAAAAGAGTTTAACCAAGATGCAACCAAGTTTTTTCACTTCATAACAGGTTTCTCTGACCACACTACACTCAAAAGACTTATTATAGCTCCAACAGATATTAAACCTAAACTAATATCACTAATAGAGGAGGAGTCATCTCATAAAGAGAAGGGGTTTATTATCCTAAAAGCCAACTCTCTAGTTGACCCAGACATCATACAAGCACTCTACAAAGCTTCTATGAAAGGGTGTAAAATTGAGCTTATTATTCGTGGGATATGCACTCTAAAACCAGCGGTTGATGGAGTTAGTGATAATATCTCGGTATACTCCATCATAGGTAAATATCTGGAACACCCAAGAATATACTACTTCAAACATGATAAAAACGAGTGCTATATATCTTCTGCTGACTTGATGCCTCGAAATCTTATTCGACGAATTGAGATTATGACCCCTATTGTGGAGCCACATCTACAAAAAAAGATAAAACAGATACTCTCTTTGCAACTACAGGACTCCAAGCTTAGATGGAAGCTTAAAAATTCAGGTGAGTATAAACAGGTTAAGCAAGGTGATAAAATAGTCAATAATCATGATATTTTAGAAGAGTTCGTAACTAAAATTTATGATAAAGCACAAAAAGACTCTTCGGAATATATAAATAAAAGAGTACTAAAAGGAAAAAAATGACAATAAAATACAAAAACTGGACACCAACCCTAAAGAAAAGAGCATGGATTGCTGATGGAGCAACTGTAATAGGACGCACAGAGATAGGAGAAGACTCCTCAATATGGTTTGGCTCCATAGTAAGAGGTGATGTTCACTATATCAAAATAGGAGATAGAACTAGCATCCAAGACCTCTCGATGGTACATGTAACCCACCACAAAAAAGAGGATATGAGTGATGGAAATCCAACCATTATCGGAAATGATGTAACAGTGGGACACAGGGTAATGCTTCATGGTTGTACTATAGAGGATGCCTGTCTGATTGGAATGAGTGCTACTATTCTTGACGGTGCTGTTATTGGCAAAGAGTCTATTGTAGGAGCAGGTGCATTGGTTACCAAAAACAAAGTTTTTCCTCCAAGAAGCCTAATCATAGGAAGCCCTGCAAAAGTTATAAGAGAACTCACAGATGCAGAAGTCGAAGAGCTTTATGCATCTGCAAAACGATATGTGGAGTTCAAAAATAACTATCTTTAACTTTTTATGGTAAAATAAAATAAATTTCTTGTAGAACTTGGAATCGGAGGCTTCAGCCCCGAAAGAGTCGAAACTAAAGTTTTCGTTTCCTAATTTTGCAAGAAGCTTAATAAAACAAAGGATTTTACCATGAGATATACAAAGATAGTCCCATTAATTGCTTCTCTTTTTGCACTTAATGGATGTATCCAAAAGGTTGAGGAGCCTAAAAAGCAAATTGTAGTTAGAGAGCATATACCAATAGCACCTACCTATCCTATAGAGGTAATAGAAGAGACTCCTGTTGTAGTTGAAGCCACCCCCTCTGCCCTACCTGCACATACTCCACCATTTCCGCTACAGACTATACAGAGTCAATATCTAGGAGGTTCCTACTCCAATAGCTATAAACTAAAACAGTTTATCAATGAGATGGTGCAGAAGCATCACTTCAGCAGAAGCTATCTTCAAGGTGTTTTTTCAAGTGTAAATCGTGATGTTAAAGCACTTACAAAATATAATGTAATTGGCAAGAGAACTAAACCAATGGCAAAACACACTACCCCTGGAGAGTGGGATAGATATCGTAAAGATTTCTTTCCTGATAGAATTGGGAAAGGTGTCAAGTTTTGGAAGGAGAACAAATTTTACCTCGATAAAGCTTATAGAGAGTATCGTGTAGCACCTGAGTATATTGTTGCGATTATCGGTGTTGAGACAAACTTTGGAAGCTATACAGGAAACCATAAAATCCTAGATGCTCTAACTTCTCTCTCACTAGAGTATAGAAAACGCTCAAAGTTTTTCACAACTCAACTAGAAAACCTTCTTCTCTTAACAAGAGAGCAGAAACTTGACCCAAGAGCGATACTTGGCTCTTATGGAGGAGCATTTGGACTTGCACAGTTTATGCCTGACTCATTTAGACAATACACTGTTGACCATGATGGCAGTGGGCAGATAAACCTATTTACCAAAGCTGATGCTATCGGAAGTGTTGCTAACTTTTTTAGAGAGAAGGGAGGATGGAACCCTAATATACCAGTTGCTATGAGAGTAAATTATAATGGAACCAGATTTCATGGTGCAAAAGCAGGTTACAAAACAGAGTATCCCCAAACTCAAATGCGGTCGCTAGGTATGACTCCTACTAGCAACTTCTATGGTTATAGAGGTTCTGTAATGCTTGTAAAACTAAATAGATATACAAAAGATGAGATGTGGTGGGGGACACCAAATCTATATGCGATTGCTAGATATAATCCAAGAGAACACTATATTATGGCTGTTCACCAGTTGGCACAGGCTATTCGGATGAACTATTATAGGAGACGATAGATTAGGGCTAAAGTTAGAGGGTTTGAATATTTCATTCCCCTCTCCTGTAGGTAGTACTCTCTTTTAAATCAATTTATCTTTTTGCACAAATTTTTGGTACACTACCCTCTATATTATCAACCACCACAAAAGAGTTCTCTATATCTGTTTACTTTTCAACCAATTGAAAAGATTTTGGTATATTTTTTTCAATTAATTGAAAACTATCTCTCATCTTTTTTTTGACTATCTTTTGTATCACCCTTTTTAGGCGACTTCAAAACAATATAAAACGCTACCAAAATAATCCCATAAACTATATAATATAAAACGCTATCATTCTCTTGCACATTAAACTCCTCTATTTATATTTTTGTATATCTCTAGGCTCTTTAGCTTCAAATGCATAACCCAAAAGCGAAAGAGCTTTCGCATGAAGCAAAATCCTCTTGGAACGGGTCACAGAACCATATCGCTCATCACCTACAATAGGGTGACCAATACTTGATAGATGCACACGAATTTGGTGTGTTCGCCCTGTCATAATCTCTATCTCTACTTTGGACTTTTTACCCTGTATCTCTAGTGGTTTTACAACCGTAATCGCAGGTCGTCCACGCTCTTCGTTGATTTCTGAAAAAGCTTTTCCACCCTGTTTATGTGTGGCAATAGGAGCATTAATAGTAATCTCTTCACAAAATACCCCCTCTACCCATGCCACATATCGTTTCTTGACTTTTCGCCTCTTAAAAGCTTCTATTGCATCTGCTAAAAAATCTTCATTTCGTGCAAGAATCAAAACCCCAGAGGTATCACGGTCAAGACGATGAATCAAAACAGTCTCATCCTCCTCTATCGCATCTTGCAACTCATACGAATCCAAAAGTGCTGGTTTATTGATAGCTAAAATATGCTCATCTTGATAGATAATCTTTACATTTTCTATTCGCTCTACTCTAAAGTTTGTATCATTTGGCATCTCTGCTCTAGCAATCTTAACTTTTTTATCAGTTACATATACTAATCCTCGGTCGATTAACTCTTTTGCTTTTTTATTTGAAATATCCTCTTGCTGTGCAAGTAGTTTATACGCTTTTTCCATCTTCTAACTCCATTTGTTAAATAGGAAGGGCAGACACATGGGTCTGCCCCTACAGAACATCTTTTATAGAATTTAATATTGGTTCTATATCGGTTCTTTGAATTATCTTTGTTGGGATTAACTGCCCATGCTGTTGTAATCTTCTAGCCAAATTTGACTCTGTAACTATCGCTATCCCCTCTATCATTGAGAAGATGTCTCGTTGGTTAAAGTAATGCTCTCCAGAGATTATTTTACAACCAAACTGTGCTGCCTCTGCTGCATTATGCCCACCAACTTTGGCAAAAGCTCCACCCAAGATAACAATATCCGATATTGCATAGATATTAACCAACTCACCTAAAATATCAGCAACGACTATATCCGAATTGAACGCCTCATTGTCTGAGTAGTTATGCCAAGAGTAGTGATGCTCTTTGGCAAAATTTTTCACCATCAAAGAGACCTTCTCAAATCGTTCAGGATGCCTTGGAACCACTACCAGTTTAGCACTCTTCTCTTCCTCTTTTAGTTTAGCAAAAGCTTCTAGTATCAACTGCTCTTCACCCTCATGAGTACTTCCTGCACAAACAAGCATCGCTTTTGGTTTTGATAACTGTTTCGTAACTACAGAAATATCTGCCAACTTCACATTTCCAATAACTTGAACATTTTTAGCACCCAACAACTCTAATCTCTCTCTGTCTATCTCACTCTGTGCGTATACCTCGTCAATATAAGCAAATATCATCTTATAAAACCATGACATCCTCTGATATTTATGAAACGATCTATCACTCATCCTCGCATTGATAAGCAGTGTCTTTGCCCCTCTCTTTTGTGCCAAAGCAAAAAGAAGATACCAAAACTCTGCCTCCATCACCACTAAAACTTTTTGAGGCTTAAGCCAAAAGAAGAGCAGAGGTTCAAACGGCATATAACGGCTCTGTTCACTCTGCTTTTTAGAAATAGCCTCATATCCTGTCTGAGTTGTAGTAGTAAGTCTCAAAAGCTCTTTTGGTAACTTATCAACTATAGAATATATAGCTCGTGCCTCACCAAAACTACAAGAGTGAAACCAAATACCATCTGACTTCAAAGGTCTGTTATTTTTCAAAAAAAATCGTGCAGGAATAGAGATTTTATATTTTGACCTTCGTTTTGAAAACCAAAATAGAAAAGGGAGTGCTATAACATATATTATGGTAATGATTACACTATAGAGGATAAAAAATATCTTATCCAAATGAGATCCTACCTATGCCTCAGCAGTTTGAGGCCCAAGATACAAGATTCTCCCACAGTGGTGACAGGTATGAATCTCTTCCGATTTAATAATTGCTGCATATGCCGAGTCGTTCAGTTTCATATAACAACCATAACAAGCTTGTTTCTTAACAGGTACAACAGCTGTATTTCTAGCCCAGATACGAATCTTCTCATAAAAAGATAAAATCTTCTGGTCAATAGCCATAGTGTTGTTCTCTCTTGTCGCAAAAAGTTTAGCCTTATCTGCCTCAATAGAGTTCATCTTCTCGGTTACCGTGACAGAGACTTTATCCACTTCCTGACTTGCATCTTTCAACTGGACAGTTACTACCTCAAGCTCTTGATTTTTCACATCAAGAATCTTATTTTGTCTCTCTATCTCACTATTGGCATGACTCAACTTCTCTTTAGCAAGTTCAGTCTCCATCTGTAGAGCCTTCATCTCTTTTTCTGTCTTGACCTCTTTCTCTTTGCTCACACCAAGTGTCAACTGCTCACTCAAAACTTTAATCTGCTCTTCATAAGAAGAGATCTTAGAGTTAGCATCATCTATCTCTGCATTCAAGCCATTAATTCTTTTGTCAATATCCTCTTTTTTTGTTACTTTTCTAGCCAGTTTTTTCTGTGCAGCTTCGATTAGTGGGGTAAAGTCATCTATCGACTTGTCTATCTTTGAAAGCTCAATTAGCTCATTTAAATGTTTGTTCAATCTCTATCCTTTGGGGTGTCAAGCCTATTTTGCTAATACCTATTTATCTAAATTATCTTAAATGGGTTTTGTGATTGCGAAATTATACCCAAATGACCTAAATTTTTCAATTCATCCATTAGCACATCCACAAAAAACTTCTCACTCTCATAATGACCAATATCAACCATCATCAGATTTTGACTCATAGCTTTCATCGCATCATGATATTTTATATCACCTGTCAAAAAACAGTCAGCATTCACCTCATCCATCAGTGAAGCTCCTGCTCCTGTTGTTAGTGCTATGGAGTTGATTCTATTTTTTGGAGAAACCACACGCAGAGTCTCTAGATTCAATTTTGTTTTTAGAAGATTTAAAAGTTCATCCTTTGTCCAATTACCTGTTGTTCTGCAAATAAACTCATCTTGGAACTCTTTTTTGAAACCTAGAACTTTTTCAAATACATAACTGTTGAGATGGGTCTTGTCAAAATTGGTATGCATAGCAATTAATGATAGTCGTTTTTGTATCATTATCTCTAGCAGATTTGAAGGATAAACAGAAAAATCTAACTGTTTAAGTCCTGAAAAGATGAGTGGATGGTGAACAATAAAAAGTGTATCCTCTTTTGCATACTCTAACATCTCTCTATCTATATCGAGAGCAATGACTATCTGCTCAAACTCACGGTTCATCTCACCCACGAGCAGACCTGAATTGTCCCATTTTTCTTGTAGTTCAAATGAACTTATTTCGTTTAGTTGGTTGTATATTTCTTCTATTTTCATTATTTTTCCGTAGGTCGGGCTGCCCTCTGCCCGACAAAATTTTAAACATTTAATTTAT
>NZ_JAACKB010000292.1 GCF_010892395.1 Sulfurovum sp. bin170 | reverse complement strand
TTTTTCATTGTGACATTATATCACTAACAACTTAAAGAACTCCTCTTTGAATACTCCCCATTGCTGAAGCTAGGAGCTTTACGCTATATTTTGGTAAAATGAGAAAACTAATAAAAAATTTCATTTAAAAAGATTTTAGTAAACTTATGATAGAATTGGATGTTACTTTGAAAAGAATTTAAATATATACATATTACAGTTAAAAGGATATTTGTGTTCGATAATACAGAAAATGATAAAGAAGAGACAAGTTTTTCAGAAGCTTATAGGTCTCAGATACTTAATACTGATAATGACACCGATGAAAAATCTTCAAAAAATTTAATCGTTATCTTTATTCTTGCAATTATAGTAATAGCTCTTGGTATATTTGGATATAAATATCTATCAGAAAACAGTCAAATAGAGACAACAGAGATGACAAAAGAAAAATCTGTAGAAGAAGAGACTGTAGAAGAAGAGTCTATAGAACCTCCAGAATCTATGATGCTCAATAATATTAATGAGCTACTAGATGAGGCGGAGAGTCAAGAAGAAGAGAAATCTGATACCCCCAAAGAGACAATTAAAAAAACAGAATCCGAACTAGACGAGACTGCCAATAGTGTTAAAATAGAGATGGCTAAAGAGCTTGGTCAAGATGAGACAAAAAAAGTTGAAGAAGTAGAAGAGAAAAAAACAAGTAAACAAAAAGGTGAAGATACCTATCTTGAACAACTTGCTGAACTCTCAAAAGAGATTGACGGAGAGAAGTAGGGGTAGACCAATGTGTCTACCCTTATAAATATGTCTCTACCCTTGTAATAGTTTCGCCACCTCTTTAGCATGATAAGATATGATTATATCTGCACCTGCTCGTTTAAAACCTATCATAGTCTCCATCATAACTTTATCGTAATCTATCACACCTGCTTTTCCCGCCATTTTCAACATGCTATACTCACCACTTACATTATATACAGCTAGTGGCAGTGAGGAGTTCTCTCTAATATCACGAACAATATCCAGATATGCAAGAGCTGGTTTCACCATCAAAATATCTGCTCCCTCTTCCTCATCTGCCAAACTCTCCAAAATAGCCTCTCTTCTGTTGGCAGGATTCATCTGATATGAGCGTCTATCTCCAAAGCTTGGGCTACTCTCTGCCACATCTCTAAATGGACCATAATAGGAGCTTGAAAATTTGGTAGAGTAGGACATAATAGGAATATGAGAAAATCCAACCATATCAAGCCCATCTCTTATCGAAGTTATCATCCCATCCATCATCCCACTTGGTGCTATCATATCAGCCCCTGCTTTTGCATGGATAACTGCCTGTTTTGCAAGATTGTCCAGAGTAATATCATTATCAACAGTCTCCAAAACAGGGTCAAGCACTCCACAATGTCCGTGGTCTGTATATTCACAAAAACACAAATCCGTCACTACAAACATATCAGGGTGAGCCTCTTTGATTTTTCTAATACTCGAAGCGATAACACCTCGTTCACAGAGTGCATCACTCCCAACGCTATCTTTTACATCAGGAATTCCAAACAGGATAATAGAGTATATGCCTAAACCTTTGAGGATTTCACACTCCTTAAGTATCTCATCTATACTCATCTGAAAAACCCCAGGCATAGAGTCAACCTCTTTTTTTATCCCCTCACCCTCTTTTATAAATAGTGGATAGATAAAATCATTGACACTCAAATGAGTCTCTTGAAGCAGGTCTCGTAGAACTGGATTGATTCGTTTCCGTCTAAATCGTGTAAACATAACTGTTCCTTTATATTAATTTGGTGAATTTTATCATAAACTGATATAATTTTGACCATGAGACAAGTTGAAATTTCCAAAGTTGCAAAACTACCAACCAAATATGGTATATTTAATATACAAGCCTTTAAAGAAGGGGACAGAGAACATCTGGCTCTCTTTACAGATAATCTAGGTGAGACTCCTATAGTTCGTATCCACTCCGAGTGTCTAACAGGTGATGCCCTAAGTTCAAAAAAGTGTGACTGTGGTGAACAACTATCCTTTGCACAAGAGTTTATTGGCAAAAAGGGTGGTATGATAATCTACCACCGTCAAGAGGGACGCAATATTGGTCTTCTAGGAAAAGTAAATGCCTATGCCCTGCAAGATAAAGGATTCGATACTGTTGAGGCAAATCATCAGCTTGGATTCAAAGCTGATGAGAGAACTTATGAGATAGTGGAGACTATTTTGGAACATTTCAAAATAAAAAAGATACGACTTCTAACCAATAATCCTAAAAAGATGAGTTCATTAAGCTCTGTAGAGATTGTTGAAAGAATACCTATTCGCATCGTCTCAAACCCTTATAATGAGGATTATCTAAATGTTAAAAAAAGTCAACTTGGACACCTTCTTTAATTATGAATCATAAACAATTAAAAGAGAAAATATTATCTAGTAATATATCGTTTGATAATAGACAGATTGAACAGTTAGAGAAGTTTACTTCCTTATTAGAGGAGTGGAACAAAATCCACAACTTAACAGGTGCAAAAACAAAAGATGAAATCTATAAAAATATACTCGACTCACTCTACCCATATACATTTATAAAAAGACCAAACTCCATACTAGATGTAGGGACAGGTGCAGGTTTTCCAGGTTTGATACTAGCCATTGCCTATCCCAAGTGCAAGACAGTTCTCTGCGAACCACGAAATAAACGAGCCTCATTTCTGAAGTTTGTAGCTATGGAGCTAAAGTTAGAGAATGTAGAAGTGGTAAAAAAACGAGTAGAAGATTACCATTTTAGTGAACCTTTTGAACTTATAACCTCTCGTGCCGTCACCAATACAAAGATGCTACTCTCTCTTACCCAACATCTCCAAGATGATGATACTAGATTTCTCTTCTATAAAGGTGAAAAAGTTTTTAGTGAACTTGAATTGGTCGACTCCCCTATATATTATGATATAATTGAGAAGAATCAGAGAAACTATCTCTATATTAAAGGATAAATGCGTGTTACTAAAATTAATAATCTTTGCAGTGGTTGCAGCTGTTATCTACAGATTTGTAGGAGGAAGACTTCCATTTATTGACAAGAAAAAAGCATCCGATGAGAAGCATGAGTTTGGTCAAATAGAGACTACTTCAGAGTGTGCTAACTGCTCCACCTATATGACCGAAGAGGATGCTATTATCTATCAGAAAAAAGCCTACTGCTCCAATGAATGTTTAGAGAAATCAAAAAAGAGATAATGGATGAAGATATTTGGTCATCATTGGATTGACTCTGAACCATTTTATAGTGTGAAGAGTCAAGAGGATATAAGAGAGACTCCTGCTAATAGTATCGTTCTACTCCCTACCCTGCCCTCATCTCTTGACCTTGCTAAATATTGTCAAAAGAACTCTGTAGCTTATGCTATCAAAGTTGAAAATATCAAAGATGCTATCTTTGCCAATCTTTTAGGGGCTAAGTATACTCTATCTTCTAAAAAGTTAGCTAGAGAGCTTATGCCTATAGCTCAAAACTATCTTTTTGATACGCAAGTTTTGGCAGAGATTGAGAGTGATAGTGAGATTGAGGAGATGGCAAAGGTTAATGTGGATGGGGTTGTGCTAAAATAATCATCGTAAGATGGGTGGGGATGTTTTGTTGAAGGGAAACCTAACTCCTTAACCCCTCAATCTCTTTAATACTCAGCCCTGTTTTCAGAGCAATAGTTTCACTATCCAAAACATCTAGTAAACTTTTTGCTATATCTATGATTTTTTTTCGACTCTCCTGCTTCTCTTGTTCAATTTTCTTTTGACTCTCCTGTTTCTCTTGCTCAACCCCTTGTTCTATTCCCTCTTTCACACCCTCCATCTTACCAACCCCATAACTAGAAAAAATCATACTAGCCTCATAGTGCAGATTGCTCTGATACTTGCTATAAGCTATCCTATCTTCCTCTTTTAGATTCAGAACCGAAAACTCTTTTTTTGCTTTTTTCAGCCCTTTAGCTGTAAAACTATCTTTTATCTTGGCATTTTTGAGAAAATATATCCACTCATCCAGACTATCTTTTGCATTGTCATCAAATCTATTAACTTTCAGGATATAGTACTCTGGAAAAATACTCTCTATATTTTCGATTTTGAGCATCTCTTTTTGATTAGGTGATAGCTCTAGTTTGTCATTGGAGTGGAAACCTCTGAAATTTGTGGTTCCTTTGTAGATATAATCCTCTCCTCTACCCAAATCAAAATAAACAATATTGATAGATATAACTTTTACTGTCTCTTTGTAGGCTTTTCCTTTATCTAAATGCTCAACGATTACTTTAGAGGTCTCAAAAAGTATTCTATGAAAATAGTCAATCTCACTAGCAAACTGTATCTCTATAATGATTATCTCTTTTTTACTGTTGATAACTTTGAGGTCAACTCTATTTAACTTCTGTTTTTCATTATCTTTATTACCCTCACTCTCTAGGACTTGGAGGATTTTTATATCTTCAAAGAGCAGTTCGGACAAAAAGCCCTCTAATATATCAAAGTTTGCTTTGCTTCGTAGGAGTCTTTTTATTGCCCAATCAAAGCTTATTAGTTCTCTCTCCATCTCTTAGCCTTTTTATTATTTATTGTTAGATTGATTATACTCTTTGAGGGCTTAGGGTTATCTTTTCTTGTCGTTTAAGTCTAGTTCGATTTGCTTTTTAAACTTCCTGCATTCAACACAACATACTCAAATATATTTTAAATTCAGCATCCTCTTGAAACATCCAAGAGTTTACACACATCTTAAACTAAAAGCCCAACCAAAGCTAAACCTAAAAACTCTATAATAAACCATGACTAAAAGTAAACTAACCCTATCCATCATCAAAGCCACCATAGGCACACTTCTTTTCATCCTAATCTACAACTACGCCAATATAGAACTCACCAAAAGATACGCCCAAGTCGATAAACCATTTGACCTATTAAGCAAATTTTTCCTAGAAGATAACAGCGTCAAAACCAACTCTCCACGCGTGATGCTTTTTGGGATAGATAACCATTATTTGAAAAGTCAAAACTTGATGGATGAGGACAATGAGACAAACTATGGGTATATCTTTCCCAATGATAAGATAGCTCAGTTTATCGAAAAGATAGATAGGCTAAGTGAGAAGCTTCCAAAAAGCAAACAGCCAAAAGCGATGTTTATAGATTATGATTTCTCATTTACCACAGCTATCTATGGCAAAGAGCCAACCAGAGAGGATAGCATTTTGTTAGAGGTCTTGAAAAAGCCTAGAGCTTATGCTATTCTGTTGCCAAAAACAAGCAAATACAACCATATAGAGTCTTTGGCAGACAGCCGAGTACAAGAGTTGATAAGAAGCAAAAAGATAGTTTTTGTTTCAGTCTATCTACCATATTCTAAAGATTCTAAAACAAGACGGTATATACCTTATGCCTCCTACAGACATAGTGTAACAAACCAAGAGCATAACTATACGAGTGCATCGGTAGAGATGTGGCATCTGTTTAATCAAGAGAGAAATATCTCAAAAGAGTTCAGAGAGCAACATGTGGTAGAGAATAATTTTATCATAAAAACTTATAAAGAGTCCCTTTTATCAAAATATCATAAACCGAGTCACTGGGAGATGTTGGATTACTATTCAGCAAACTATCCACTAGAAGATATAGATAGGGATAATTTTGATAATGCACTGATTTTATTGGGAGCAATGTATGACAAAGATGATATTTTTGAAGTGACCTCTTCGGCGAGTAAGCTTAGTGGAATAGAAGTTCATGCCAATGTGCTTATGACGCTTTTTTATTTTGATGGGAAGCTAAAACAGTTTGACCTCTACAAGAGTTCATTTTTGGTGTTTGTGATTTTTGTGATGCTCTTTTTGTTTACTGATAGAGTTTTGAGACTTCTACCCACTCAATCAAAGATTTTCTTGGTCAACCGAGGCTTCTCAAAGCTTATGATTTCGTTGTTTATCACATCAGTTGTGATGGGGCTGTTGTCGCTATTTATACTTCTACACTATCAGCAGTGGTTTAACTGGTTTGTGCCTGTTTTGTTGTTTGAGTTTGTGGGGGCGATAGAGATTATCAATAGGTATATTGTGAAAAAATTTCATAGGGAGGATTAGATGAAGAGCTTAATGGTGCTGTTGGTTATGGTAGAGTTTATGGTTGCAAACAGTTTGGTGGTCAAAGATGCAAATGTGACCATAACGATTGATAAAAAGGTTTATGAGTTGCAAAAAGGGGATAAAGCAGATTTGGAACAGAACTCAACGGTCTGTTTTAAAGGAGGGGATGGGAGAGTTATTATAGATGAGCAACTTCAACTGTCATCAGAATCTAATGAGACATGTAGCCATTTGAAAATGAAGAAGAGTTTTGACTTTAAAGCGTGGTTTAAAAAGCATATAAAAGTGGTTGCTTTGCTTTTTACTGATTCTAAAGAGCAGACAAAACTGGCTGTGACTCGTAAGGGTGGAGAGTCAGAAACTGCTAAAGGTACTATGGTTTTAAAAGCTTCTGATGAGTATTTTGTGATAGAAAATAAAACTTGGATTATCTATCCTATTACTTTAGAGATTATTAATAATAAGAATAAAGTTATATATAAAGAGACTAGTGAAGAGGATTCTATTATTTTTATAGTCCCTCGTAATAAATTAGAAACTGGATATAAGATTAAAGTTTATAATAGTTCAGAAAAACAGCAATTAT
>NZ_JAACKB010000291.1 GCF_010892395.1 Sulfurovum sp. bin170 | reverse complement strand
CTTTATCTCTGGAATAGGTAAAGACTTTGTATCTATCTTGCCATTTGGTGTCAGAGGTAGAGTCTCTAAAGTGATGATAAAACTAGGTATCATATAATCTGCTAATATCTCTCTTAGATAAGACTTTAGCTCTTTCTCTTCTCCTACGATATAGGCTAATAATTTATCATGGAAGACAATAACCACACACTCTTTGATAGAAGAGTATTTGAGTATAGTGTTTTCTATCTCACCCAATTCTATTCTAAAGCCTCTAAGCTTGACTTGATTATCTACTCTGCCTAGATACTCTATATCTCCATTCTCATCACATCTACCCATATCTCCTGTTTGATAAATGCGTCCATATTGAGGGTGATTGATGAATTTTTCATTTGTTAAATCTTCTCTATTGAGGTATCCTCTTGCTAGTCCTATACCACTTGTACAAATCTCACCTATTGTACCTATGGGCATCTGTTCTAGTGTATCATTGAGTATATAATTAGATATATTTGCGATACTTCTACCAATAGGAATAGAGTTATAAGTTTTGTCTTTATCTACCTTATAGAATGCACTACAAATTGATGTCTCTGTTGGTCCATAGGCATTGATATAGTTACATTTACTTGCATACTTCAAAGCATCTGATACTATAGCTTTCTCTCCTGCTGTGATGATGGTCTTAAAACCCTCTAATTCTCCAATATTTGCCAAAAATGTAGGGTTGAGTACGGCTGTATTTACGCTATATTTTTGGCTTATTTCTACAAAACGATTAAGAAGTGTCTCTTTATCTACTATCACATAACATGCACCTGCTAAGAGTGTCAAAAATGTCTCATAGATAGAAGCGTCAAAACTAAATGAAGCAAATTGTATCACTCTATCACTCTCTAAAATACCAAAACCTTCTATTTGATAAAGTATCATATTGATAAAGCTTTTATGCTCCACCATCACACCTTTTGGATTGCCTGTTGTTCCTGATGTATAGATGATATAGGCTAAATCTGTGCTACTTCTCTCTATATTTGGATTGTTTATTTTTGAGCTTTTTATATCCTCTACACATACTATATCTATATCCAAATCACTACAATACTCTCCTATTCTACTCATATTGGCTCTGTCTGTAATAAGTAATTTAGCATTGCTATCTTTGAGCATATATAAGACTCTATCTTTGGGATAGTCACTATCTATAGGTAAATAAGCCCCTCCACTCTTTAGCACACCCAAAAGTGAACTTATCATTGCAGGGCTTTTATCCAAAATAATAGGAATTATCATCTCTTTGGTCACATTATACTTATCTATGAGGTGATGTCCTATTTGATTGGCTTCCTTATTTAGCTCATGATAACTTATCTCTTTATCTTCAAAAGAGATAGCGATATTATCAGGATACTCAGATACTTTTGTCTCAAAAAGCTCTATGATAGTCTCATCTATAGGATACTCTCTTTTGCTATTATTAAAGCTATCCAATAGTACCTGTTGGTTGTTTGAGATAAACGCTAGTTCATTGATGGTTTTATCTAATTCTATAGAGTCGATAAGCGTCTCTAGGTTTTCAAAGAGTCTCTGTATGGTCTCGTGTTCAAATAGGTCAGTATTGTACTCTACCATTAGCTCTATATCACTGTTTATTTGTGTATAGTTTAGCGTCATATCTAGCTTTGATGTCTTTGTATCTATCCTCTTTGCTGTACTTTTTAGAGTGTCAAATTTAATTTCACCCATTTCATTATTTTGTAAAATAACCATCGTATTAAAGAGAGGATTTTGTGTTAAATCTCTGTCCAAATTTAGCTCATCTACGAGCTTATCAAAAGGATAATCTTGATAAGCAAATGCATCTAAACACATATCTTTGGTAGATAATAGATTTTCTTCAAATGACTTCTCTCTATCTATTCTACTCCTAAGTGCTAAAGTATTGACATAAAATCCTATTTGCCTTGCCAAAATTTCATTTTCTCTATTGGCTACAGGCGTACCGATAATGATGTCATCTTGATTGGAATATTTGGCTAAGAGTATATTTGAGATAGTCAAAAGAGTGATAAAGAGTGTATTATCTTTGGCTATATCTAGTAGCTTGGAGGTCAATCTATTGTCTATAATAAAATATTGTGCATCTCCAGCAAAGGTCTGTTGCTTGGGTCTGCTATGGTCTAGTGGGAAGTTTAGTGTCGTTGGATTTTCCAATAAAGAGTGCCAATACTCTTTATGCTTTACCAATGTACTCTCATCTTCTAAAAGTCCATTTTGCCAATGGGCATACTCTTTGTATTGAATACCCAAAGGTTCTTTTTCTATCTCTTCTTCTCTTAATAATGCTGTATAAATTTGAGATAATTCATCAAGAATAATACCAATAGACCAACCATCACTGATAATATGGTGCATATTTAAAAACAGTATATTACTATTGATAAGCTTAATATAAAATAGAGAATCACACTCCAAATCAAATACTTTTTTTGCCTCTTGTTCTATATACTCTTGGGTATTTTCTACTTCTATATTCTCAAATACCTCATCTCGTGGTCTCTTTTGTATCACTTGTCTAGGATTACTTAATATAGTAATAAAATTTGTCCTAAGTATCTCATGACGGAATATAAGTATATCTAGTGTCTTTTGCAAAATATCTGCATTGACTTTTCCATCAAACTCTATCGCTCCTGCGATATTATAACTATTGAAATTTTCTTGAAGTTTATCAAG
>NZ_JAACKB010000290.1 GCF_010892395.1 Sulfurovum sp. bin170 | reverse complement strand
TAGAGCGAGAGCTGTATGCTGTTATCAAAAAGATTGATTGGCACTATAGCTATAGCGATGGACACTATGAGTGGGACAAGGAGATGAAGACTATAGAGAGTTTTAGTCTAAAATCCAATGAGAAGTTCTCTAAAACCATTGCAGAAAATGGTAACTATACTATAGAGATTTATGACCGTCTAGGTGGGCATAGTAGCTCTAGCTCTTTTGAGGTTTGGTGGGAGAGTTATAGCAATATCTCTCCAAGTGATGACCTGAAATCTATCGAGATTAATTTTGAAGATAGGCTTTACCAAAAAGGAGAGAAGATTAGTGCTATTATCAAATCTCCGATACTAACAGGAGAACTGTTTGTAACCTTAGAGAGTGACAATGTGAAATCTTATAAACGGATAACCATAGACAAAGGGGTAGCCAAGCTAGAGATGCCTATCAAGCATGATATGAAGAGAGGAGCCTATCTACACGCTACAGCTTACCGTCCTAGTGATAGCTCATCCAATCTGATTCCATTTAGAGCGATGGGATATAAGTTTGTCAAGGCAAATCGGAATGAGCATAAGATAGATATAAATCTCACCACACCCAAAGAGAGCAAATCAAAAACTACTCTCAAATTAGAAGTAAAAACTGATAAAAAAGCAAAACTCCTAATATCTGTCGTAGATAGTGCAATACTTCAACTAGCAAAACAGAATAAACCAAAAATATTTGACTATTTAAATGAACAACCAGATAGAGAACTCTCTTACTATGACCTCTATGACCAGCTCATGACCTATATTGCAGAGGGAAAACTTATCGACTTTGGTGCTGGAGATATTGCTGGGCTAACGGTATTTGATGATAAACACAAAGCACCAGATTTGGGCAAACGAATCAAACCATTTATGAAGTGGTCAGGAGTCATAGAGTCTCAAAATGGAGAGACTACAGCCAATATAAATATACCAGAGTTTAATGGCAGAGCGACTATTATCGTGATTGCTATCAATGAAGATAATATCGGTGTCGTCTCAAAAGAGCTTGTAATCAAAGATGATATTATGATAAAGCCATCATACCCTAAATATACTCTAGTAGGAGATGATATTGAAGTACCTATCCGACTTTTTAATACCACTAAAAAAGATACGAACATTACGCTAACAGCAAAAATATCGGACAACCTAAACTTCGATATAGAGAAAAAACCTATAACTATACCTGCTAACAGCTCAAAACTGATAAAAACTAAACTGAAAGCCAAAGAGATAGGCAGAGGGGAGATTAAAATCAGTGCAAGTTTTGGAAATGAGATAGTTACAAAAAGTGTTGAGCTACCTATTTATAGTCCATATGCTATCTCGACCAAAACATTTAAAGGCATCAGCAACAAATCCGAATCATTCAAAGTTCCAAAAGAGTATATGGGAGCAAAGGTCTATATAACCATATCAGACAATCTCATAGGCTCCATGAGAGATGACCTAAAAGAGCTAATTGGCTACCCATACGGTTGTGCCGAGCAGACCACCTCCAAAATCTCTGCCATGCACTATGCCAAACCGTTTATGAAAGATGACAAACTATTAGGAGAGAGCAAAAACTTCATCCGTCAGGGTATCAAAAAACTAAGAAATCTACAAAACTACTATGGAGAGTTTAGCTACTGGGAAGAGGATGGATATATCAGCCCTTACGCTTCACTATACTCTGCCCAAACTCTACTTGAGCTAAAGAGAGATGGAGTGGAGGTAGATAAAAGAGTGATAGAAAAATCTATCAAAATGTTAAAATCAGTCACCTCAGCCAACAGTGATTATCTTGGAAAATATAGTGAATTTCACCGTCTCTATGCAGGATATATTTTGGCAGAAAACAAGAGCTTAGATAGTAGTATAACCAATATGCTACTAGAGAAAAAGTTTTATACAAAACACTTCCTCTCAACTCTATATATGTCGGCTATACTGAAAATAGAAGGCAGAGAAGCAGAGGCGGAGAAGATATATAAGAGCATAAAAAATACCCTAAACTCATATCAACAAAAAAGTTACGGAAACCGTAGCGAAAACTTTGAATCAAACAACAGAGATATGTTCTTGCACTTCATAATCAAATCTCAATACTTCAAAAGAGATGCCAAAGACCTAGCCACCATCCAAAAATCTCTGGATAGCCTCTACTCCACCCAAGAGATAGCGATAGCCCTAAAAGCGATAAGCATCTATCTTGGTAAACCAAAAAATAGCAAAATTGATTTGGAGATGAAGATAAATTCAGAGAGCATAAAGTTCACAGAAGCAGAGAATATAGCCCTAGAGAGCATCACTAGTGACACCATCTCACTCATTCCAAACTCTGGAGCAATGAGCTACAATATAGAGCTAGTAAAACACCTACCAAAAGCTTTAAAAAATGAGCTTTCACCTACCAAAAAGTTGTCTATTATGCGTGAATTTATCAATGAGCAGAACCAAACTATCAATCTATCTTCCCTAAAACAGGGAGAGAAAATCTATAGCAGAGTCACTATTGCAAATATAGGAAAAGTCAACAGCGTAGTTGTAAACCAAAGAATCCCTGCATGTCTAACTATAGTAAACAACAATATCCAATCAACCATAGAGAGATTCCAAGATATAAATATCAACCAAGAGTACAGAGAGATAAGAGATGATAGAGTTCTGCACTTTATAAGTCTACCAAAAAAGACAAAGCTCGATAATGTCACCCAGTCTCACCATATCATACAAAACAGAGGAATAATCTTCACACCACTTATAGTAACAACAAAAGGAGAGTGTAAAATACCTGCCATCATCACCGAAGCGATGTACGACAGCCAAATCAATGACTACGCAAAAGAGACAAATCACATCACCGTAGGTTCGATACCATCGAACAAAACCATCGAATCAAAAGCAAAAAAAATAGTAAAAAGCCTATACTACAGAGAGATGCAACGAAACAATCCAGACGAGTTCATCGAGCTATTTCACTACCCAATAAGTACCTACTACCGTACCCAAAATGCTACTAAAGAAGATATAGTAAAAGATAAACAAGAGTACTTCAAAAAATGGACAAAACGGGTATATAGCAATATCAGACTTAGTATCGTAAGTGCTGACCATAGCAAAAAAGAGGTAAAGGTAAAAATTGTATTTGATTATCTGCTTAAAAATGGAGAAAAAGAGTTAGAGGGAGTTAGTAGACATCTGCTTACTCTAGGAGAAGTAGGAGGGAAACTTCTGATTACAAAAGTGGAGTTGCATTAAAATGCACCCTACAAATCATAAACATTTTTACCGTAGGGTGCAATTCATTGCACCGAATAATATAATATTTTGCGTATCCCCTCACATAGAGCTTTTTTCTCAATCTTCTTCACCTCATCCTCATACTCCTCAAACGATTTCCCAACCTTTGAGACCTCCCTTTGCAAAATCACCTCACCCCCATCAAGTTCACTAGTCACCCAATGAACAGAGATACCACCCATGTCAAACTTATCAGCATAACTTCGCTCTATCGCTTGGATTCCTTTATGTCTTGGCAACAGAGATGGATGAAGATTTATCGCTCTGATATTATCAGTAAAAACGGTTGTTAAAATTCTCATAAATCCTGCCAGTACTGTCAAATCTGGATTGTAACTTTTGAGAGTTTTTACTATCTGCTCATCAAAAATCTCACGACTCTCAAAACTCTTAGAGTCGATAATCTCCACAGGAATATTGTACTCTTTTGCAAAAGCTATTCCCCCTGCATTAGGTCGATTGGTTAGAGCCACCACCACCTCTAGCTCTTTTTTGTGTAGATGCTCTAAAATATAAGCAAGATTGCTTCCTATTCCACTAAACAGTACGGCTATTTTTTTCAAGTTTTCCTATCTCCTCAATTAAATCAGTTGGAAGCATACCATAAGAGCTACCCCTATACGCTTTTGCTCCTGCTGTCATTGCCAAAGAGCCATGAATAGCCGAATCAAGAGCCGATTTTCCTTGTGCAAGTAACCCACCTATCAACCCACTCAAAACATCACCACTTCCACCTTTACTAAGTTTTGAACTTCCATGAGGATTTACAAAAAATCTATTATCTTGGGCGATAATCATATTTGCCCCTTTCAAAAGTATAGTGACATTTGGAAAAAACTCACAAAACTCACGAACCTTATCAAATCTATTGGCTTGAAGTAGAGCAATATTGATGGGAGTCTCCACTGTCATATTCCACAGAGCCACAAACTCTTTTGGATGCGGTGTGAGTACTATCTCTCTATCATTTTGTTCCAAAAACTCCAAGATAGTCTCCGAATGAAAGATGTCAGCATCTAAAATAATGGGTACTTTACTATCTAAAATATCATCAACAATCTCATTTTCAAAATCTTTGCCAAAACCCATACCAAAAGCTATGGCTGCTGTGTTATATGGCAGATTTGTATCTTGCATAATAGCTAGTGGCAGAGGTGTATCAATCTCACCAACCATCGTCACCAAGCCCACACCAAAACGCAACGAGGCACTAGCTGTCAATATACCTGCACCCTCTTTCTCTCCTGCTATGACTGCTAGATGTCCAAAACTTCCTTTATGCGTACTCTTTGACCAATTGCGAGTTGGTAACTTCATATCACTCTCATCCAAAAGATAAGTATCTGTCTCAAACCCCTCTATATATTTAGCATGAGATAGACCCAAATCAACACAAATAATCTCACCCACAAAATCTTTTGCCATATCAGAATAGAGAGCCTCTTTCAACGCCCCCATAGTGATAGTCACATCTACAAATAGAGCCATAGGTAGAGGATTACCATCTATATCTATTCCTGTAGGAATATCACAAGCGATTTTAAATCCTTTCAAAGCTTCTAGTTCAACAATAAGTTTACGAGTCTTCTCATCCAACTCACGACTAAGACCTGCTCCAAAGATAGCATCTACAATTACATCTGCCTCTTCTACCTCATCAACAAACTTTATATCTAAAGTTTGAACCCTTTCAAGTTGTATCTTTGCCATAACAGAGCGAACACCAAAAGGGATATAGAGTTTTACATCGTAAAAACCTTGTAAAAGTCTAGCTAGGACAATACTATCAGCACCATTATTGCCTACACCACAGACTATTAGAACAGTGCTTTGCTCTTTGAAATTTTGTTTAATATAGTTTGCCATGCCCATTGAGGCGTGTTCCATTAGAATGTCTTCAGTTAGGGCGTACTCTTCGTAGCATCTAGTGTCTAGGGGGTAGCAGGATTTGTATAGGGGTTGCATT
>NZ_JAACKB010000289.1 GCF_010892395.1 Sulfurovum sp. bin170 | reverse complement strand
AAGCTCAAAAAGACTATTATCCCAAAAAGGACTCAAAATGTTAAAATTTCTAATACTATTTATAACAACTATAACTCTCCTACTCTCCAATGAAGCTGAAGAGATAATTAAAAAACTAGACCAAAATATGCGAGGTGAGAGTATCTATATGAAGATGAGCATGGAGGTCAAATCTATGGGACACAAGAGAACCATTGAGCTAGAGAACTGGTCAAGGGGCAATGAGAAAAGTTTTGTCAAAATAACATATCCTCCAAAAGAGAGAGGCATCACCTTTTTGAGCCTTGATAATCAGATGTGGCAGTATGTCCCAAAGATAGAGAGAGTTATCAAAATTCCACCATCTATGATGTTGCAAAACTGGATGGGGAGTGATATTACCAATGATGATATGGTGAAGCAGAACTCAATTATTGAGGACTATGCGGCTCGTATCTTGGAGAAAAATGGTACAAAAGTAACTATAGAACTTATCCCAAAAGATGATGCTGCTGTGATTTGGGGGAAGATTATCACTCATATTGATACCACTACCTACACCTCATCCAAAGATATTTTTTATGATGAAGAGGGAGAAGAGGTGAGAGTTTTTCTCTATCATGACATCAAAAAATATGGAAAATACTATATCCCTACACATTGGGAGCTAAGACCAACAGACAAAAAGGATAACTACACCAAAATAGAGCTAAAAGAGGTCAAGTATGATACCGAAATACCCGATAAATATTTCAAAAAGAGTGCATTGAAACGGTTTTCAAGATAATGTTCCATCTAGCTCTAAAAAATATTCTCTTTTACAAAGGTCGCTCTATCGCCACGGTGGTGCTAACTTTTGTATCAGCTCTGTTTTTTATAGTCTATGTCTCACTGATGGATGGTTCACACAATGCAATGTTGCAAAACTCTCTCAAAATCTACACAGGAGCGATAGAGATATACCATAAAGGGTATCGTGATATAGGTGGAAATGAGTATCTGATACGAGATGTAGATAGCATCACAAAAAAGTTGGAAAATATAGAGGGGATAGAACTCTTCACTCCACGATATGAGACCTATGGACTACTCTCTAGCAAAGAGCAATCAACAGCCTCAATGGTAGTGGGGATAAATCCTGACAAAGAGAAACGCCTAAATGAGCTAAGTTCTGCTCTTATTGATGGCAAATACCTAGATAATGAAAATAACTGCCTCTATAGTGGTGTTGATTTGGTCAATAAACTAAAAGTTAAACTTGGTGACGAGATAGCTTTTATAGGCTCTGCTAGTGACAACTCTTTCTCTGCGGATATTTTCAAACTATGTGGTATTTTTAAAACAGGACTTTTTGAGTTTGACGCAACTGCCTCGTTTGTTCACAAAGCATACTTTGACAAACTAATGTATTCAGAGAACAAAGCATCATATATTATACTAAAAATAGATAACTTGGATAGTGCAGAGAAGATAAATGCTAAAATAGAAGAGGTAATAGATACCAAATATGAGTCTCTAACTTGGAAAACTCTCATGAGTTCAATGGTAGAGCTACTTGAAGTGGATAGCATATTTGGCTATGTTTCTCTCTCTCTATTTTTTGTGGTGATATTTTTTGTCATTATGATTTACGGGTTCATCAATGTCAGCTCACGCATCAAAGAGTTTGGAGTGCTTCGCTCTATTGGTCTATCACGAGCCAATGTTAGAGGGCTACTATTTTATGAGATATTTATCCTCTCAACGATTGCAATACTATTAGCTACCCCTATAGGAGCCTATATAACATACTATTTTAGTCTAAATCCTATCATTATAGAGGGGATTAGTGAAACCTATAAACAATATGGGATAGTCTCCGATGAGATGCCGTTTAGTTTTGATGTTTTTACTATCTCGTGGAATGTTTTGGTGATTTATCTGCTTAACTTTTTGAGTGTTGTCTATCCTATTATTTATATTAATTCGTTTAAGCCTATTGAGGCTACTAAGCATTT
>NZ_JAACKB010000288.1 GCF_010892395.1 Sulfurovum sp. bin170 | reverse complement strand
GGATATTTTGTTTGAACATTGATATAGATGTGATAGCAAAAGTTACTAACTTATCAAAAGAGAAGCTTTATGAAATTCAGAAAGAGTTATCTTTGTACTCCTAATTCACACCTTTAGCTAATAAAATCTCAACCAATCTCTTATCTTCAATCCTTGGATTAAGGAAGTTTAAGTTTCAAGCTATATAATATCATAATTTTAAACAAAAATCATTAGGATATATTATGAATGGAAAATACAGAGCATTATGGCTAGATGAAGATGATAATTTGGTGGTTCTTGACCAAAGGTTGTTACCCTTTGAAGAGAAAACTGTGACTATAACAACAGCACAACAGAGTGTTGAAGCTATTGCTAATATGACTGTTCGTGGGGCAGGGGTGATTGGTAATGTCGCTGCTTTTGGGGTATATCTTGCTGCACGAGAGTCTGATGGTGATATGGTGAGGATAGAGGAGCTATCTAAGGAGATTAGAGAGTCTAGACCAACAGCTGTTAATCTCATGTGGGCAGTCGATAGGATGATGGGACTTGCCCATAAAAAGAGTAAATTAAAACCCATGAATCTTATCAAAGCTCTGAAAAATGAAGCTATTAAAATCGCTGATGAGGATTGTGAACGAAGCCAAAAAATAGCCGAGTATGGGGCTGATATTATCGAAGAGATAATGTTGAGTCGTGGGCTTGATAGTTTTAATATTTTGACACACTGTAATGCTGGTTGGTTGGCTATCGTTGATAGTGGTACAGCTTTGGCTCCTATCTATGAGGCACAGAAGCGAGACATCAAGATTCATGTATGGGTAGATGAGACTCGACCACGAAATCAAGGGGCAAACTTGACCGCATGGGAACTCTCAAAAGCAGGGATAGAGCATACGGTTATAGCTGACAATACAGGTGGTCATCTGATGCAACAATCTATGGTGGATATGGTCATTACTGGTGCTGATAGAGTAGCTAGAAATGGAGATAGTGCCAACAAGATAGGAACTTATCTCAAAGCTTTGGCTGCTAAGGATAACGATATTCCTTTCTATATTGCTCTTCCTGCTTCAACTTTTGATTTTGAAATTTTAGATGGTGTAGAGGGGATACCTATAGAGATTCGCAATGAAGATGAGGTGAAGTTTATAAGCGGACTTAACAGCGATGGAGAGGTTCAAGAGATTCAGATAGTTCAGTCCAAATCATCTGCACTTAACTATGGTTTTGATGTGACTCCTGCTAGACTTATCACTGGTTTGATAACGGAACGAGGTGATTGTGAAGCTACTGTTGAGGCGATAATAGAGATGTTTGGTGATTTGATATGATAGATGGGATTATAAAATACAATTTTGATTTTCAACAATCATCTCCACTAGAAGAGTCACAATTTATTGAGATAGAGGCAGTGCGAAGCCGACTTTTGGCTTTGGGGCTTATTGGTGTAGCTAATGGGATTGGATATGGTAATATCTCCCAAAGAGTAGATAGAGACTCTTTTGTGATTACAGGTACACAGACAGGTCACCTCAAAAATCTAAATGCCAACCACTACTCTCTGATAGAGGAGTATGATAATAAGAAGTTCTATCTGAAATCATCAGGAGCTATCAAGCCAAGTAGCGAGGCACTAACTCATGGAACTATCTATAATCTTAGTGATGAGATAGGGGCTGTTGTTCATATTCACTCTAAAAGAGTGTGGAGATTTATGTTAGATGGGAGTTATCTCAAAACGGCTGTTGTGGAGTATGGTTCGGTGGATATGATAGATGAGGTTAATAGAATTTTTTCAGATATTGACCCTCTTAGCAATCCCAAATTTGTTATGGCAGGACATGAAGAAGGAGTGATGATTTTTGGTAAAAATTTATTGGAAGCTGAGATGATTTTGTTTGAAATAGTAGGAGATATTATTAAAAATGAAAATTAGTAAAATTTTTTTAGTGGTTTAAGGTTTATTTGTGTTTATTGTTGTTATAATTCAAACATAAGGAAATAAAGTATTACTCTTTGACATCTAAAATAGCTTACAATCTGTTTAGAGTACTTATTATCGTGTGAACCTCCTTTTGAAAACACTCGGAGTAGTAATACTTAATCTTTATATTACTTTTCATCATCAAATTTTTTATTAAAATGAATCATATTTAAGCCATACCATTTTGACCTCCTTTGATTTGGTGATGAATAGTAATTAATATAAGTTGTATAGGGCTACTAAGAATGAACAATCAAAATAATCAAATAGAAAAAGCAAAAGAGTATATAAAAAATGCAGATGCAATCCTAATAACAGCAGGTGCAGGAATGGGTGTAGATAGTGGTCTGCCTGATTTCAGAGGCAATGAGGGGTTTTGGAGAGCTTACCCTGTTATAAGAAAATTGGGTCATAGTTTTGTAGATATGGCAAATCCTCAATGGTTTGATAGCAATCCTCATCTAGCATGGGCATTTTATGGGCATCGGTTGAATCTTTATCGTGCTACTGTTCCACATGATGGGTTTCGTATATTAAAAGAGTTAGTTGATAGTAAAAAAGATTATTTTATCTTTACCTCTAATGTAGATGGACAGTTCCAAAAAGCGGGGTTTGATAGAGATAAAATCTATGAGTGTCATGGTAGTATCCACCATTTTCAATGTACATATTGTGCCAAAGAGATATACTCTGCTAAAAATGAAGAGGTAGCTGTTGATATGGTGAAATTTGAAGCTTTGAATCTACCAAAATGTCCAGAGTGCGATAGGATAGCTAGACCAAATATTCTCATGTTTGATGATTGGGGATGGAGTGGTGAGAGAAGTGCTGTGCAGTCTGCTAGGTTGGATGATTTTAAAGCTAATGTTTATGAAAATAGTTATAAGTTGGCTATTATAGAGATAGGTGCTGGGGAGCATATTCCTACGGTTCGATATGAGAGTGAGTACAGTGCTATAGAGCTTGATGGTTTTGTTGTTCGGATTAATCCAAGGGATTATCAGATAGATGATGCTATTGGTGTGGGTATTGCTCTTGGTGGTTTGGAGGGGTTGGAGAGTTTATTGTAGGTTCGATATGAATCGAACAAACAGATATTAGCGTCTATTAAAGTTTATCGAACTCTTGATTATAATCATAAGCAATATAGATGCCAACACCTCATATCCGATAGACCAATAGACGAAGTATTCATCTATATTTATCTCATGGAATATTGCTAGATTAGCCTTTGCAATTATCAAAAATATAAATAACAAGCCTGTAATATAAGGGATAAGTATAAAAGCTAAAAACACAATAGTATTTATGGAGTTTTCAGATAAGTTTATATAGTTGGATAGATGAATCTCTTGAGCAAAAAAACTTTTTGGTACTTTTTTTATCTTATCTTTTCCTATCTGTCTCTCTTTCTGTTTTCTGTAATATCTGTCTTGTAAATTTCTTTT
>NZ_JAACKB010000287.1 GCF_010892395.1 Sulfurovum sp. bin170 | reverse complement strand
TTAATAAAAATTTCTATTTTTTTAATAAAAAACAGCAGAAAAAAATCTTTTAGTGACATAGTGTTCTATATCATTTTTGAAAAAACAAATTATAAGCTAAATTTTATAAAAAATTAAAAATAGTACAATTTTCTTTATAAACTATAACTATTATTAAATTAATTTATACTAGAATTAAAGATGTCAAATTCAAAGGAGTTACAGATGGAGGAATTTTTTATAATTTCAAGGAGAAACATTGATTCTAGTTGGAGTCTAAGTGCATTGAGAGATAATTTTTATGCTATAGAGTATTGTGAGCAGGTATTGGATATACCAGAGGAGTATATTGGTGATGTGATGTTGACGAGTGAAGGTCTGGAGATTAGCCTTTATGAGGTTGATATGGATTCACTAGATTATGACGATGATTGGTATATGCAATTGAAGCGTCTCTCTAATTATACTCGTGCCGCAGCATAAATCGTAAATCTACAATGAGTAGAATATCTAGGGGGGGATATTTGAACTACAATCTCTTTATTCTCATCTACACTTTTAAGCACAATAATCGTATAATTTCAAAAAATCAAAGTCTTATATGCAAACAAAAAACAGTAACTTATCTATTAAAACTTATCTTGATTTCTCTCAGCTTTTAGAACTCTATAGAGGAGACCATGAGCAGAATCGTTCTTTTGCACTAAAACGAGAAAAACTCCTACAAAATCCACTAAAACTACTCCTTGATTGGTCAAACCTAAATCAGTTTAGATTAACAGAAGAGTTAAACTCCAAGAGCTATCTATCTTATCTCTCACGGTTAAGCTCTATTTTCGGACTACTTTTTTTTATAATAGGATTTTTTGTAGGTCTTGGACTTCTAAGTTATAGTGGTGAGGCTCCTGTTAATATAATCTACTATCTGCTGATAGTTATGGTAGTTCCTCTTTTAAGTATGACACTCTCACTCCTCTCTATGCTGACTCATGGTGGTGTTGCAGATTTTTTCAACCATCTTTTCCCGTTACATTGGATAGAGAAACTATTCTCCACTCTGCCTTTTGCTAAGAGAGTGGATTCCTTGGATAGCCCACTCTCCGCAGAGCTTTCTAAATGGATATTTATAGAGAGGATACAGCTTCTCTCTCTTCTTTTCTCTTTTGGACTGCTCATCTCTCTTCTGCTTATGGTTGTTGTCAAAGATATAGCTTTTGGTTGGAGTACAACACTTCAACTCTCTCCAGAGGTATTTCAGTCTATTTTGGCTTCTATTGGCATATTGTGGGAGGGAGTTTTACCAAGTGCGATTCCATCTTTGGAGTTAGTTGAGATAAGTCAGCACTTTCGATTAGGTAGGAGAGTCGACCCCCAGATGATTCAGAATGCTGACAAGTTAGGGGCTTGGTGGAAATTCTTAGCAATGACTACCATAGTCTATGCAATCTGTTTTCGTTTTATTCTTTGGTTAATAAGCAAATATGGTGTTAAGAGACAACTAGAGAGAGATTTTTTAGCACTTGAAGGTGTGCAGGGAATTTTAAGAGAGTTTAATACATCGTTTATATCTACAAAAGCACCTAAACAAGAGATTCATCTGGAGATAGTAGAGGATAGCATAGAGCAAGTCAGTGACAATATGTATAAATCCTATAACACTATCTTTGGTTGGAATTTTTTAAAAGATGAGATAGTGTTGGCAAATGATGCCAAAGAGATAAGAGGTTTAGCTATATTTGCTGTTGGTGGTAGCTCTAGCTTTAGTGAGGATGAGTCAAAAGCAGAGAATGCAAAAGAGAGTGTTCTTCTATTTGTAAAGTCATGGGAGCCTCCAACAATGGATTTTATTGACTTTTTAGAGATATTGATAGAGAATAGAGAGGTTCATGAGGTTCAGCTCTATCCATTGGGAACTGTGGGGCGTTATTATGATAGTGATGCTAAAGATATTGCTATTTGGAGACGAAAGATACAGGGATTAAAATCAAAAAAGGTATGGGTTATAGATGATGCAGAGTAGCAGTTATCCAAAATTTGCAGTTGTTGGGCATCCTAACAAAGGAAAGAGTAGTATAGTCTCCTCGATGGCATACGACGACTCTATTCAGATAGGTGATACCCCTGGGACTACACAGGTAAATAGAGGTTTTCCTCTAAAGGTTGATGGAGAGATAATCTATGAACTTTTTGATACCCCAGGGTTTCAAAGAGCCAGACGAATACTATCTTGGCTCAAAGAGCAGGAGCCTGTATCGGCTGACAAAAGAGGTGACTTGGTCAAAAAATTTATAGTAGAGAACCGTGAACATCCAAAGTTTAAAGATGAGATAGAGCTACTAGAGCCGATAGTTAATGGGGCAGGGATTATCTATGTGGTGGATGCCTCTAAACCTTATGGGGTGGAGTATGAGACCGAGATGGAGATACTGCGTTGGACAGGTCAGCCATCTATGGCGATTCTTAACCTTATAGGTGATGAGGATTATCGTGACCAGTGGAAGAGGGCATTGGGTCACTACTTTAGACTGGTTCGGACTTTTAACCCTATAGAGGCTACATTTCGTGACCATATGGAGCTACTAGAGAGCATGGCACAGCTCAAAGAGGAGTGGACAAAGCCTATTCAAAAAGCTATTGGAATTTTGGAGACTCTACATCAACAGAAGATAGAGCATAGTGTAGATACTATCGTGTCTAGTATGCAGAAGAGTCTATCCTATATATATGTTGCAAAGATAAAGGGTGACTCTGCGACAAAACTAGAAGAGAAAACTGCCAAGTTGGAGTATCAAAAGCAGATTGTTAAGTATGAGAGAGAACATAAGCAGGAGATAGAGAAAATCTGGAATCATAGAAGCATTGATAAGGCAGAAGATGCTCTACTTCTTGATGATATAGGTCTTTTTTCTAAAGAGTCTGCTTCTATATTTGGTCTTAGTCAAAAGGAGCTGATTATAACAGGAGCTTCAGCAGGGGCATTGGGTGGTCTTGGTATCGACCTAGCTTTTGGCGGTGGAACACTATTTCTAGCTTCACTTATAGGTGGAGCTGTTGGTGGTGTTGGTGCTATGGTTGGATTTGATAATATATATGATGTCAAAGTTCTTGGACAGAGTTTTGGAAAGAGAGAGCTAACTGTTGGACCTATGAAAAATCTAAACTTTCCCTATATTTTACTGGGTCGTGCATTATATCACGCTTCTGTTATGGCTAAGCGTTCTCATGCACAGAGAGATTTTGTAAATCTTGGGGATGAGAACTCTTATACTGGACAGGTTATAGATAGTGATATGAGAAAGAAGCTTGAGCGTGTTCATGTGAAGCTCAGAGCAAGGAATGTCCCCAAGGATGAGTCAATTAAAGAGTATAGAGATACGGTTTTGAAAGGATTGTTGGGGTTGTTGGGATAAGGCTACTCCTTAGGAGTAGCTTTTTATAAAATTTTATCCAATCCCATTAAAATAAGAGCACTCAAAAGTCCACCAGCAACTCCTGCTAAAAGATCATCACCCATCACACCAAGCCCCCCTTTAACTTTTCTATCAATAGTACCAATAGTAGATGGTTTCCATATATCAAAGAGTCTAAATGTTGCAAAACTAGAGACGATGGCAATTTCCCAAACAAAAGGGTAGCTCATGGTCTCTGCTGTTGAGATGGCAAACATCATAGCTATCCACATTCCTGCCACTTCATCTATAACGATGCTTTTGTCATCATGGCTTCCTGTCTCTCTCTCATACTTGTTTATCTCAAAGATACCGATGATAGTGATAGCAAGTGTCAGCATAAAAAGTGTATCCATAGGAAAAAATTGTAGGATTCCAACTCCTACAATTAGAGCAGCAAGACTACCCACTGTTCCAGGGGCTTTTGGAGCTAATCCTGTTCCGAAAAATGTTATAAAAAGTCTGTTTAAGTTCATTTTTGTTCTTTCTTTTATATTTGTGTATATGATTGTGGAGACAAGGCATGCCTTGTCTCTACGGTATTATGTCAACGATGTAGTTTGATACATCCCCATAAGTTTAATATAAAAATCCTCTTCACTATGCTCTTCCATTATTCCATCATTTGGAATGAGCGAGTCATAAAGCTCTTGAAGATTTTCAAATCTATCAGGGAAAAGAGTGCTTAATATAGATGCAGAGACCTCTCTTCTTACTAGTACTGATGGTGGCATTATCCCTGCTTTTATCAGCTTCATAATAGATGGGGAGTGGTAGTGTATGTGGTGGTGCTGACCATGAGGACAGATGCTACTACTTACAAGTGTTCTACAGAGATTACAATATACATACTGGTCAACTGTTGAGACATCTAGTTTTATTGCTTCTGATGCATCAAAGATAGAGTTTAGACGATTCTCATCATAGTATAACCCTAACCCTGCATGATTTTTACCAACAATAAGGCGAGTACAACCAAAATTTTTAGCTACCAAAGCGTCTAGTACAAGCTCATTATAGCCAGAGAAGATATAGGTATTTTCTAAAGGAACAACTACAACTCTGTTTGCAGGTAAGAAGTTCTCTATAAAGCTCATAATAGCCTCATATCGAATATCAAATCGCAATCCACCACTCTTAAAAGGTTTTAGCAAAAATAGAATAAGCATATCAGACTTATCAAGTGCCTGTCGTATCATCCTCTCTTGAGCACGATTAAGTGGATTTGCAGTTATCATAAATCCAGAAATCTCTTTGGCATTTTGATGTTCAATCAATTTTTGTACTTTTTTGAGATTAGTAGAGATTAGAGGATATTCAACGGTATATTTACCATTTACCGCAATATTTCCCAGTCTACTCATAGTATCTTTGACATTAGGATGAGATGGGTCAGCAGTTCCATATATACAGATAACTCGTTGCTCTTTATCAATATCGTAAGTTGACTCAACAGTGAGTTCACCTATAGCTACCCCACCACTAACCAGCTCTAAAACCTCTCCTCTTTTAGCAGTTTTTAGAACCTCTTCATTTCTTTTTCCACTAGGAGCTAATATAAAGGCAAAAGGGTAAGGAACTCCTTTGTACATCTTGCTCTTATCCACCTCTATAGCTTCATCTTCACTCATTAGTCCATCTACAGGAGAGATAAGCCCCTCCTGCACCAATGCAAGTGTAGAGTGTGCCTCAGCATCTATATAGAGTTGCCTATTTTTTCTTGAAGATGCCATATTTTTTCCTTTTCTCCCATAAACTTTTCCTTGAGATTCCTAGTTTTTTAGATAGTTCTGTATCTGGAAACTGATACTGAAAACTGTTTACTATAAATTTAACATAATCATCAATCGTCAATATCTCATTTTGGTCATAGAGTTTGTTATCAGTATTTATCTCTAGCTTTGGATAAGGAGTCTCTATATCTGTTGTTGTAGAGATAATAAATTCTCGTCTCACAAGAAGTTCAAAAAGTTGGTCTCTCTCAGCTTTTTTAAGCGTTTGTAGCTCAGAGATATATAGGATATGTTTTGGGTTGGAGTTCTCTATCTTGTCTCTCCAGTTTTTAGCTCCAAGGGGAACAAAAACAAGTACTCTATCACTATTTTGAGCATATTTAAATGCCAGTTTGTCAACCAATTTGATGTAGTTTGTAAATATAACAACGGGTGTAGTAATCTTATCAATATCATCAACGATATTTATATCATTGAGAAGATATTCGCTATACTCTTTGTAGAGATTTTTGTACTTTTTAAGAGTCTGAAACTCTTTATAGTGTTCAATTTTTCGTTGAAGCTCTTCTATCATAAACGGTTTAACTATATAGTCATTAGCTCCTAATTTGAGTGGAGCCGCGACGGTATCATTGTTGATATAACTTACCATAAGTATAATAATCTTCTCTTTATACTTTGTAATTAGTGGATTAAAATTTTGCCCTGGTAGGTTGGTTGATAGCAGATAGGCATCACCCGTACTAGTTGTCATCGCCTCTTTTATAGATGAAAAAATCTCAGTCTCATATCCTGATTGATTAAGTTTAGTTGATATACTTTGAGCTAGATATAACTCGTTCTCGATAATGGTTATCTTCATGCTTGTGTCCAATCATAATAATATAGTGTTGTTACAGCCTCCACGGCTACCCCCTCTTTGCGTCCTATCCATCCCAACTTCTCTGCTGTTGTAGCTTTGATATTCACGAGATTTGGTTTTAGATTTAGTAGTTTAGCTAAGTTAAATCGCATAGCTTTTTTATAGTTTAGCAATTTTGGTGTTTGTGCAATAATGGTTAAATCCACATTGCCAATAACATATCCAAAATCACTAAGTCGTCTTACAGTGTCTTTTAAAAGTTCGGAAGAGTCAATCCCTTTGTATTCATCTGAAGTGTCAGGATAAAATTCACCAATATCACCTAATCCTGCTGCTCCCAAAAGAGCATCAATCAGAGCATGAATGGCAACATCTCCATCACTATGAGCTTTGAATCCAAATGATGAGTCTATCTTTACTCCACATAGCATCATCTGTTTCCCCTCAAGAAAAGGATGAATATCAATACCAAAACCAATCAAAGCTTTAGTTGATGGCTTCTCTAAACAAGAGAGTTTAGAGAGGTCTTCAACCGTTGTTAGCTTATGAGCCTTGGCAGAACCCTCAACAAAAATAATCTCACCACCCTGTGAAGCGATAGCTGAACTATCATCGCTAAACTCTCTATCCGTAGCCAATGCTTTTTTCAAAGTTTGAGTACAAGAGAGTTGAGGAGTTTGAATGATTTTTGTATTTTCTCTATCTATTGGGGAGTTTTGGAAGTATAATGTGTCTACAACCTTAAGTGCAGGAACCACACAACTGCTATTTTTTTTTGCTGAAATAACACGATTTATCATAGCATTATCAAGACAACATCTAGCAATATCTGAAACAAGAACAAAGTCGGTTTTAACATTTTTAAGAGCATTTTTAAGTGACTCTTGTCTACTCGTTCCTCCCTCTACAAATGAATAATTAGCAAAGTTAGACATAGATTGAATATCATCTTTGGATGATACAATCATGGTATCTTTGAAGCTATAAAGCATTTGAAAATTATCAGCTAC
>NZ_JAACKB010000286.1 GCF_010892395.1 Sulfurovum sp. bin170 | reverse complement strand
GCAAACCCATCTGTTATCTCTGCTGTTTTGGAGTCAGGTGAGAGAGATATAAATGAGATAGCTAAAAAAGTATCTGCTCTAAATAACATAGTATCCCAAGCAAGTTTCAAAGAGCAGTTTACTACCTTTAAAAGAGTAGCAAATATCTCAAAAGAGGTAGATTTAAATGCTGAATTATCTGTTGATACCTCTCTTTTTTCTGAATCTATGGAGAGTGAGTTGTATAGTGAATATAGTGCTACTATATCAAAAGAGTACAATTCATATGAAGAGCAGTTAACTGCAATGTTTGCACTTAAACCAAAATTAGATAGTTATTTTGATGCTGTTATGGTTAATGTGGAGGATGATGCTATAAAAACTAATCGTAAAAATACAGTGGCTTCTATCTATAAATCTTTTAGAGAGATTGCTGATATTAAGGAGATTTCGATTTAGAGTGAGGAGTCCAATAAATGGTATTGCAAATATCTGTCAAGAGAAGAGGTTTTTGATAGAATTTGTTGAATCATTTCCTCCTCTAACTTTCCCTAATCCTTCCAAATTCTCGCTAAACTAGGCATCTCGTCTCTCTTTGATTCTCTCTATCTCCCCAACACTAAGCCCAGTAATAGAAGCTATAATATCTACACTCAAACCTTGGTTCAGTGACCGTACAACAATCTCTATATCTCGCTCTTTTTTACCTTTTTCTATACCCTCAACTCTACCTTCTTCTCGACCCTCTTTTTTACCTTCCTCTCTACCCTCTTCATGACTATACTTTAAATCAAGCTCTTTAGTATTAGCAATGCTCATCCTATATCGTCGATTCTCCACATATCGACTATAAGCCAATCTATCTTCCTCTTTAAGCTTCATATAGTTTAGACTCTTTTTTGCCTCTTTTATCCCTTTTGCCTTAAAGTCACTCTTGACTCTCTCATTTTTGAGAAAATATATCCACTCATCAAGGCTATCTTTGGCAATATTGTCAAACTTGTTGACCTTAACAATATAGTACTCAGGATATATCTCTCTTGGTGAAATTTTATTAAACTTTTTCTTTTGTCTAGTAGATAGTTCAAGCTCATCTTGCTTGTGAATTCCTATGAAATTGTTTGAACCATAATATACATAATCTTTACCCATACCCAAATCAAAATAGACGATATTTACAGAAATCACCTTTTTGATATTGGCATAATCTTCACCTAACTGTAGATGTTCAATCATAGCTTTTGAAGTCCCATAGAGCATTCTGTGAAAATAGTCATACTCACTATCAAACTGAATCTCAACAATGATTATCTCACCGTTACTATCTTTTATCTTTATATCGACACGATTAAACTTATCTCTTTTATGCTCTTGATTTGATTCACTCTCTAAAATTTCTATAATTTTCAACTCTTTTTTGAGGCTCTCATCTTCGATTTGGTCATTCTCTTTTTTGCAGATAAGCTCTGTCAGGAAACCCTCTAGAATTTTAAAATTTGATTTACTTCTAAGTAGTCGCTTCATAGCCCAATCAAGCGATACTAGTCTTGTTGTCTCTTCCATAATTGAAGCCTTTTTTAGAGAATTATATCATAAAGGTTATGATGAGATGATTCGTTGAGGAACAAGGATATTGAATTCTATAATTTTGAAACTGTTTCAGAAAAATTTGAAATACCTATTGACAATAGCTTAATCCCATTGAATGAAACAACCAAAAATTCAATATCAAACGCATGGGAAGAGTATGCTGTTTTTGATGATTTTGGTCGAGTGTGGATTATTTCGGACAAGATACATGTGTTGTTGAGAACCAGTAAAGAGAATGCAAAATATATAGTTGGAGGAGATATAGAATCCTACTATAGATTTAAATGTAACTTCAAGTAACAAGTGCCTGTCGCTGTAAACTAAAATATTCTCATGGATATACAAAGACGATAATTAACTCATCGTCTTTCAGACTATTCCATAAATTATGAAATCTCTGACATCAAAGCAAAACTCTTAACAAAAGGTATTGCCATAGATGGGTTCTTAATCATTGCTGAAAAATCACCCTTCACAAATTTCAATTTTCCCATAGCCACAGCCACTCCCATTGAAGTCATTGTAAGAGGTTTTTTTGTCCATTTGTCCCAATCTTTTTGTGATGCTCTCATATCCCAATCGGCTGTCTCACCATTATATAGTCCTGCAGATACAGCTTTGCCCTTCTCAACCACAAATACACAAGATGGCTCACCGTTATCTTTGAAGCCACAAGTGATAGTGGAGTCAAAATCAATCTGTGCTAGTTTATCTGAAACCTCTGGTGTTGCATTCCATAAATCTTTTAACTCATTAATCCATTTATCTGAAAATAGTTCAGTCATTTTTTTCCTTTTTATTATTAAAAATTATCAAATATATCATT
>NZ_JAACKB010000285.1 GCF_010892395.1 Sulfurovum sp. bin170 | reverse complement strand
CTAATAAACTTTTAATTTTTTCTGTTATATTCAATTTTGTTACCCTTGAATTTAGTTTTGTGCAAATATAGCTAAATTAGATTAATTTTAACATCTATTTAATCTATGGTAGGGTTTAATTCTCCGATGCTCTGCGTCGAAGGAAACAAATATTTTAGGAAAACATGATATTGAAAAAGCGATTATGAATATTTTGATTTTAAAGATGAGATAGAAGAGGAAAATTATGACTATTTTGATGCCAAAAGCTTTGCATAGTATCGCGTATGGAACGCGAATGATTGAGTTTGAGTTATTGCGAAAACATCGACTCAAAAACAGCTATATCCAAGTGACACGAGATGGAGTTTTGGTCAAGACCAACAGAAGTACAAGTATGAGAGAGATTAAGGCTTTTGTGAGTAAAAAATCAGCTTGGATAGTGAAGCATATGGATGATTTAAAAGCTAAAAAAGTGGAAGAGAAGATGGTCACTGGTTCACAGATTTACTACTTGGGCAAGAGCTATTATCTGGAGATAAGAGAGGATAGAGAACTCAAAAATGCAAAACTAGAGTTTACTAACTCGAAGTTTATTATCACCACACAGCCTGATGTGACTCAAGAGGAGATAGTGTGGAATATTGATTCGTTCTATAAGCAAAAAGCGATAGAGAAGATAAATCCTATGGTAGAGGAGTGGTCAAAGAGGATGGGGCTTGTTCCTACTTATGTTGGGTTTAGAAAAGCCAAGACTCGTTGGGGGTCTTGTAGTTCTCGTGATAGAATCTCTCTGAATTATCACTTGATGAAGTTGCCCTCTTCTCTTGTTGAGTATGTGGTGGTGCATGAGTTGGCACATATCCAAGAGAAGAATCATTCGGCTGATTTTTGGGGATTGGTGGGGGAGTATCTTGTGGATTATAAATTTAGAAAAGAGGAGATTCGAGCTTTTGAGAAAATGATTTAGTGAAAATCCTTACACACATCACTCTATTATGAAAATAAGGGTAGAATTCGATTAATTATATAATGACAAGGTAGATAAAATATGACAGGGTATATGCTTTTTTCGGGTACAGCAAATGAGGAACTTTCAGAAGAGATATCAAAATATCTCGAACAACCACTCTCCAAAGCCAAGATTACAAGATTTTCTGATAATGAGATAAATATCAAAATTGAAGAGAGTGTTAGAGGTAAAGATGTATTTATTATTCAGCCAACATCTGCACCAGCAAACTTTAATCTTATGGAACTGCTTATTATGGTAGATGCTCTGAAACGCTCTTCTGCAAAATCTATTACAGCTGTTGTTCCATATTATGGCTATGCGAGGCAAGATAGAAAAGCAGAACCTAGAGTTCCAATTACTGCTAAACTGGTAGCCAATCTTATGGAGACAGCAGGAATTACGAGGGTGGTAACGGTTGATTTACATGCTTCACAGATACAAGGTTTTTTTGATATTCCTGTGGATAACCTCTATGGTGCAGTACTTTTTAATGACTATGTAAAGTCTAAAAATCTCAAAAATCCAGTGGTTGCTAGTCCAGATATTGGTGGTGTTGCACGAGCTAGATATTTTGCAAAGACTATGGGGCTTGATATGGTTATCGTTGACAAGAGACGAGAGAAAGCCAATGAGTCAGAGGTGATGAATATCATCGGTAATGTTGAGGGCAAAGATGTTATTATGATAGATGATATGGTTGATACAGCAGGAACTATGGTAAAAGCTGCGGAGGCTCTTAAAAATCTTGGTGCTACTTCAGTTATGGCATGTTGTACTCACCCTGTTTTATCAGGTCCTGCTTATGATAGAATCGAAAATGGGGCATTGGATGAGTTGGTGATTACAAATACTATACCAATTACACGAACATCAGATAAGATAAAAGTTCTCTCGACTGCTAAGATGTTGGGTGAGGTAATCAGAAGAGTTTATAATAATGAGAGTGTAAACTCTCTTTTTGAAACCAATTAAAATGTTCGGTGTTACCGAACCTACAAAGGGGTAAAATGGCAAAAGATATACCACAAGCAAATATACGAAATTTTTCGATTATAGCACATATTGACCACGGTAAGTCAACACTAGCAGATAGAATTATCCAAGAGTGTAGTGCTGTATCAGATAGAAAAATGTCGGCACAAGTCATGGATACGATGGATATTGAAAAAGAGCGTGGAATCACTATCAAAGCTCAATCCGTGAGACTCAATTATGAGAGAGATGGAGAACACTATATCCTAAATCTCATAGACACCCCTGGGCATGTTGACTTCTCTTATGAGGTGAGTCGCTCTTTGGCTTCGAGTGAGGGTGCATTGTTGATTATAGACGCGGCACAAGGTGTTGAGGCACAGACCATCGCCAGTGTCTATATTGCGTTGGAGAATGACCTAGAGTTGGTTCCTGTTGTTAACAAGATAGATTTGCCCGCTGCCGACCCAGATAAAGTTTTGATGGAGGTTGAAGAGGCTATCGGTCTGGATTGTACTGAACACTCTTTGGTCTCTGCCAAGACAGGGGAAGGCGTTCCAGAACTTATTGATGCGATTGTAGATAGAATCCCTGCACCAACAGGTGATGAAAATGCTTCGTGTAAAGCTCTTATTTATGATAGTTGGTTTGATAATTATCTGGGTGCTTTGGCACTGGTTCGTGTCTATGATGGGAATATAGAAAAAGGTAAAAAAATTCAGATTATGAGTACCAAAGAGGAGCATGTGGTACTTGATTTGATGTACCCAAACCCTATCGCTCCTATCAAAACCTCCAAGATAAAAACAGGTGAAATTGGTATAGTGGTTACTGGTCAAAAGACAGTTGATGGTCTGCAAGTGGGTGATACCATAACCGATGCTTCTAACCCAACAGCTGAGATAATTGATGGTTTTGCACCTGCTAAACCCTTTGTTTTTGCGGGAATTTATCCCATAGAGACGGATAAATTTGAAGAGTTGAGAGATGCTCTCAATAAACTAAAACTAAATGATAGCTCTATCTCTTTTGAACCTGAAAGCTCACTCGCTTTGGGGTCAGGATTTAGGACAGGATTCTTGGGCTTATTACACATGGAGGTGATTAAAGAGCGATTGGAGAGAGAGTTTAACTTAGAGCTTATCGCGTCTGCCCCTACGGTTGTCTATGAGGTAGAGCAGAATAATGGTGAGCGAATAGAGATTCAAAATCCTTTTGATTTACCAGAGGCACAGAAGATAAAAGATATCTATGAACCATATATCAAAGCGACTATTTTAACACCTACAGAGTTTCTTGGAAATATCATTAAACTGCTAAATGACCGTCGTGGTCTTCAGATTAAGATGGATTATATCAATGAAGAGCGTGTACTTTTGGAGTATGATGTTCCGATGAATGAGATTGTGATGGATTTCTACGATAAACTCAAGAGTACCAGTAAAGGGTATGCAAGTTTTGACTATGAGCCTATCGGTTTTAGAGTAGGAAAACTTGTGAAACTTGACATCAAGGTAGCAGGTGAAGTGGTGGATGCACTTTCCATTATTGTACCAGAGGAGAAAGCTAGAACCAAAGGATTGGCTTTTGTTCAAAATCTAAAAGAGCTGATTCCACGACAGCTATTTGAGGTGGCTATTCAAGCTAGTATTGGCAACAATGTTATCGCACGAACCAATGTGAAGTCGATGGGTAAAAATGTAACGGCTAAGTGTTATGGTGGGGATATTACTCGAAAAAGAAAGCTTTTGGATAAGCAGAAAGCTGGTAAGAAACGGATGAAAGCTATTGGGTCTGTTAATGTGCCTCAAGAGGCTTTTATGGCTGTGCTAAAACTAGACTAAATTTTATTGATATGACACAACTTTTACTCCACAAATATTAAGGTATAATAGTATTATTAAATATTCAGCCTTAGGGTTTAAAAGGAAATAATTTGGGTTGGGAGATACACTTTCACTTAATCGCTGCACTATCTTGGATAGGTGGCTCTGTTTTTATGTTTGTTTTGGGGATTTCGTTAAAAGATAAGGAGGATCAACAGGCGGTCTATCCACGAGTTGGTCCGATATTTGGTTATTTTGAGATGGGGGCTTTGGTTGTTCTGTTGATAACTGGTACGCTTATGATTATTGACAATGGACTTATCTATATACTTTTTGATGAGAGCGTGGATGATGTTGTTACCTCTGCTTTGCGAGAGAAGTTGATTCTTGTCGCTATTATGACCGTTATTACTATAATCCATACAGTTATAGCATTTAGAACTAATGGAAAAGAGAGAACTAAGCTAGAGACTATTTTGTCTCGTGGGTCATCTATGGGAATTTTTATTTTGAATTTTCTTGTGCTTCACTATGCCATTGTAATAAGAGATATTCTATAAACTGTGCGATGTTTGAGTTGTCACAAACTAAGTTGGCAAACTTTTTGCAAACTTTGTCAAAATAAACTTCTAAAACCATCTATCTCTAAAAGAAAGATTGGTTCATTAGAGGTTTATAGCTTTTTTAAATATCAAAATATAGAAGATCTGCTTCTGACTAAACATACTCCCCAAGGTTACATCGTCTATAGAGCATTAGCAAAGCAGTCGTTTAGACCATTTATTAAGAATTTTATAAAAGAAGATAGCAGAGTTGTCTATATAGTTGGAGTAGATGAAAATGTAAAGAGTGGGTATAGTCATGTCTCACTTTTGACAGAGCAGTTGTCTTATAAAAACTCAAAGGTTCTCTATTCCAAACTTATGGCTACAAATTTGGTAAATTATGCAGGAAAAGATTTGCAGTTTCGACTAGAGAATCCTCGTGATTTTCAGTATACAGGATTAGAAGATATAGAGGTGATTTTAGTAGATGATATTATTACTACAGGTACAACACTGCAAGAGGCAAAGAGAGTTTTGGAAAAAAATAGAGTCAAAGTGCTTTTTGCTCTCACTTTGGCTAATACATAAGCGTAATTATGTTAAATTGCACAAATTAAAATTTCAAAGGAAAAATATATGAATGCAAAAAAAATGAGTAAGTTCTGCCAACCGTTTAGGATTGTGCTTGGAGCTGGATTGATAGGATATGGTCTATACAGTGGTAATAGTTGGTTTTATCTAGGTGCTATCCCTCTAATCGCTGGTCTTGTTAACTTCTGTCCACTGTGTGGAATTACGAAGCAGTGTCCATTGATGGGTAAAAAATAATTTTTTGTAAGGTGGTTGCTTTTAAGCCCACCGTTCATTTGGAATCGGAGGCTTCAGCCCAATAATATAGCGAGGCTAAAGCCGTCGTTTCCTTATATGCCATCTGCATTTTCGGAATCGGAGTGTTTACACCCGAACTATTTGGTTCAAACCTACAGCTCTCTTAACTACTCTTTGTATATCGATAAAACCTTAATAGTGAGTATAGAAGCTGAAAGAGCAAAATCCCTACAACATCTGCAACAATATCATAAAAAGATGCTTCTCTTGTAGGAGTTAATGACTGTACAAACTCAATAAAAATACCAAAAGCCACTAATAGACCCATATTTCTTAGACGGTGTTCCATTGTAGAAGAGGCACGATTGAGTTCCAGTGATAGGACAAAAAAGGCTAACATATGTAGTATCTTATCCATATTTGGTACTACATCTCTATGACTACTTGGAGTAATAGCCAAGATAAATACAGCTATAACAGTTATATAAAAAAGTACTTTATAGTACTTTTTGGGCATTAGTGTATGTATCATCTACTTTTTTGGACGAGCCAACCCCTCTATAAATCTAGTCATCATTCTAACCCCTGCACCAGATGCACCATGTGGGTTCTCTCCCCAAGAGTGTTCAACAAAGGCAGGACCTGCTATATCTATGTGAACCCACTTATCTTTGTGGTCATCATCTATGAAGTTTTCTAGGAATTGACCTGCTGTTATAGCTCCTCCATATCTTGTGTTTGAGATATTACAGATGTCAGCTATCTCACTTTTTATTGATTTTTTGAGGTATCGGTTAAAATCAAGTTTGGTTGCAAACTCTCCAGAGATTTTTGCATATTTGATAATGCTATCTTTGACCTTATCACTATTTCCCATAATCGTTGAAGTGTAGTGACCCACACCCACAACAGATGCACCTGTAAGTGTTGCCATATCAAATATATAGTCAGCTTTTACCTCTTGTTGAGCATAACATAGGGTATCAGCCAAGACCAAACGACCCTCTGCATCGGTATTTCGTATCTCAATAGTTTTTCCATTTTTAGCCACCAATACATCATCAGGTTTATATGCATCTCCTCCTATCATATTCTCAACAGCCCCTATAAATCCATGAACTTCAACAGGTAGGTTCATCTCCGATATAGCTTTCATAATTCCAATAACTGCTGAACCTCCACTCTTGTCTGATTTCATCGTTACCATAAAGTCAGATGGTTTAAGACTAAGTCCACCTGAATCATAAGTGAGACCTTTTCCCACTAGAGTAACTATAGCTTTTGGGTTTTCTGGTTTGTGTGCTAGATGGATAACTCTTGGCTTGTGACGAGAAGCACGAGCAACAGCTAGTAGAGTCTCCATCTTCTCTTTTTTGAGCTCTTTTGGTTTTATGATAATGCACTCTAATCCATTCTCTTTTGCCATATTCTTTGCGATTTTTGCCATAACCTTAGGGTAGCAGTCATCAGGAGGAGTATTGACAATATCTCTTGTGAAGTTTGTAGCATTGGCTACTATCTCTCCATTGTTCATCGCTCTTGTACACGCTTCTATATCTAGTTGGTACTCATTGTACTCATCTAGTGAGATGGTTATATCCTCTATTGATAGTTTAGATTTTTCACTCTTGTATCTGTCAAAAACATAAGCTCCGAGAACAAACCCCTCTACCATTCCTCTAAGTACTGTTGTACATTTTGGGTGATTCATATAAGAAGCTATTTTAATAGATTTATACGATTTGTTTGCCAAAACTCTGATAGCTGTTGCTATGGCAGTTCTAACATTTATACTAGAGATATTTTCTACAGCCACATATAGTCTATCTCTCTCTATCAGTAGACAAGTCTCATCTTGACTTGATTTAAAACCACTCTTCTCTAGTAGTTCTTTATCTTGGACAAATCTGTGGTCTAGGTTTTTTTCTGATATTATGATTATCTCTATATCGGCTTTTATATCTTCTATCGGGTTAATTGTTAATTTAAAATTCATATTTTGTTTTTTCCTTGTAGGGTGCATTTGAATGCACCTTTATATTTTTTTAATAAATTGTTTTTAGGTGCATTAAAATGCACCCTACGGTTATTGAAACTGCTCTTTTAAAATATCTTGTGCTTGTATCATATCTTTATCTCCACGCCCAGAGAGGTTGACTAGGATAGTTTTGCCCTCAATATCCTTTTTTTTCATCTTCTTAAGATAGGCTACAGCATGAGAACTCTCAAATGCAGGGATTATCCCCTCTTTTTGTGAAAGCCAGACAAATGCATCCATCGCCTCATCATCTGTAATATAGTCATAAGTTACGATACTGTTATCTTTGAAAAAAGAGTGTTCAGGTCCAATCCCTGGGTAGTCAAGACCAGCAGAGATAGAGTGAGCCTCTTGAACCTGTCCATCATCATCTTGAAGTAGATAACTAAGCTGACCGTGTAGAACTCCTGGGCTTCCTTTTGCAAGAGAACATCCGTGTTTGGAGTCAAGCCCAAATCCTCCTGCTTCTATACCGATACACTCTACAGACTCATCTTGCAAAAAGTGGTTAAATATACCAAGAGCATTCGAACCACCACCTATACATGCTATGATTTTATCAGGCAGACAACCCTCTACAGCATCTAGTTGTGATTTCGCCTCCCAACCTATAATAGATTGTATATCTCTTATCATCATAGGGTAGGGGTGTGGTCCTGCTACGGTTCCTATGATGTAGTAGGTATCTCTAGCATGGGTTACCCAGTGACGGATAGCATCGTTCATTGCATCTTTGAGTGTTTTGCTTCCAGACTCTACAGAGTGAACTTTGGCTCCAAGGAGTTTCATCCGAAAGACATTAAGCTCTTGTCTTGCCACATCTTTGGCTCCCATAAAAACTTCACACTCTAATCCAAAAAGGGCAGCCACAGTCGCAGTCGCCACACCATGTTGTCCAGCACCTGTCTCAGCAATGACCTTTTTTTTGCCAAGTCGTTTAGCCAAAACAGCTTGAGCTACGGTATGGTTTATCTTGTGAGCACCTGTATGGTTGAGGTCTTCTCTTTTTAGATAGATTTTTGCATTTAGCTCTTTGGAGATATTCTCTGCAAAATAGAGTGCTGAGGGGCGACCAACATAGTTTTTGTAGTAGTAGTCAACTTCTGACCAGAAATCTTTGTCAAATCGTACAGCTTCATAGTCAAGTCGCAGTTGTTCAAGTGCTGGCATCAGTGTCTCAGGCACAAATCTTCCACCAAATTTTCCAAAATGACCATTGGTATCAGGGTCATGGGGGCTTGGTTTTGGGATATATATATCTGTGTAGTTTTTCATAAATCTTCTTTTTAAAGTAGTTT
>NZ_JAACKB010000284.1 GCF_010892395.1 Sulfurovum sp. bin170 | reverse complement strand
TAGTAAAACATTCTCATTTGGAGGTTTTCAACTTTTTAATATAACTGATAATATAGATACAAAACTTGATCTAACTATGTATGACTTAACTTTATATTATGAGATTTTAGATAATTGGGTAAATGTAGATTTAGGTGTTAATCTAAAATATATAGATGGAACAATAGATATAGAGTCAACAACAGAATATGAGCATAAAAGTTTCCAAGCACCTATACCAATGTTATATGCCAAAGCTCGTTTTGATGTTCCTACGACAGACTTAAGTTTTCAAGCTGAAGGGAACTATATCTCTTATGATAGTAATACGCTATATGATCTTGAAGTTGGTGCTAGATACTCTTTTGCTCTTGGATTTGGCGTGGAAGCTGGATATAAGTCATTTAAACTTAAACTAGACGATATAGACGATTTGAGTATGGATACGGACTTTAGTGGTGCATACGGAAAAGTAGTCTGGGATTTCTAATGGCAAAACAGCGTTTTAGAGATTTAAAAAAGGGAAAGATCACAGAGGCTCCTAAAAAAAAGAGCAGAGAGACCAATATACCATATGCTAATAACAAGATTAAGAGCAAAGCAGCCATAACAGACTCATTTATGCTTATGATGCCTATTATGTATGCTGTAATATATTTAGTAATGGATAATCGAGAAGATTTTGAGGAGAATATGCTAATAGGGTGGCTCTATATCTTGGTGCCATTCATTACGGTACAGACTCTGTTTATGTTTTTTGGAAATGGTCAGACTCCTGGATACCGTAACTACAGACTAAAAGTTGTTGATATTAATAGCCTAGAGAAGCCACCTCTGTTTTCTATTATTTTTAGAAATACTGCTATGGTTTTATCTATAATTACAGTTGTTGGTTGGCTCATGATGTTTTTTAGAAAAGACAATAGAGGTCTGCATGATTTTCTAAGTAACACAGCTGTTATTGTAAGCAATGAATCCGAAAAATAAAAGTTAATGAAGGTAACTCTTTCACTCTTCTACCTTTTCTATTTTGCTTTAGTTGGGGTATATATTATCTTCATGCCAAAGGTACTTTTGGATTTTAATTACAGCAAGGCACAAGTAGGAATTATCTATGCGGCAGCACCTTTTATGCGTTTTTTGCTCCCTTTCCTATTTAAACATCTAGTAGAGCTAAATCATAAAGTCTATCTTTTTTCTCTGCTATTTACTTTTTTGGCTACTTTAATCTTTTTGAGTACAGTAGAAAATTTTTATCTATATCTCTTTGCGAATCTCCTTTTTGGGGCATCTATGGGTATCTCTCTTCCATTTGTAGAGACTATCGCTCTGCAACAAATTTCAAAAAAAGAGTATGGACGGATTCGTCTCTGGGGGTCTGTTGGTTTTATCATCATTGCACTTTGGCTAGGGAAAATTCTCTCTGACCCATATGAAGCACTCTACTATCTATCAGGAACGGCTTTTATGACATTGGTAGTTGGTTATTTTGCACTACAGTTTGATAGCGAAGTAAAAGAGAGAAAGAAGCAAGAGAGTGATAGCTCTTTTTCTCTAACTCGTTTTTGGGCTTTTTGGGTAAGCCTATTTCTAATGCAATTAGCATTTGGTGGCTTCTATAACTTCTTTACTATCTATGAAATAGAGCATGGAATTAGCCTAGAGATGGTTAGCTGGATGTGGATATTTGGTGTTGTTTGTGAGATTGTCATGCTCTATTTCCAAGGCCCTCTTTTGGAGAGAAATCTACTCAATATCTTGAAAATTGCTACACTTATAACAGCTTTTAGATGGATGATTCTATATCTATATCCTGATAGCATAACGCTAACTTTTGCCTCTCAATCACTTCATGCTGTTAGCTTTGCTCTATACCATACAGCCACCATAACTTATGTATTTTCACTCTACTCTCAAAAAAAATTGGCTCAACAGTTTCTTTTGGGGATTGGATTTGGACTAGGTGGAGCAGTGGGGGCGATGGTCTCTGGATGGATTTATGGGGAGAGTCTATTTTTAATTGAAGCTATTATTACATTGGGTGCATTTTTGATGTTATATATTCATGATAGAAGAAGAATTAATGAATTAGCGTAGAACAAAAAGCAAGTATCATTGAGGAGCAGAGATTTTGAGCTAAAGAAACAAATTCCGCCTAAAAAAGCAAAATTCGCGTATCACTGTTTTCACATCGACCCGTCGCATCATGGGATCTTGGGGAACTGCTTCCCAAAATCCAATAGTCTCAACAGGACGGAAACCCTTATCCTCTCTATATCTTTCGATTACAACTATTATTTTTCTTCAAATCCCAAATTCCAACACTATCTATCTCGGCATATTTGACAAAAGACCACCCCCAAAAAGGGAACAGACTAAAGCCACAGTTACCAATCTATTTTCCGCTCTTTTGGCATATTTTCTAAAATAGGAAACGATGGCTTTAGCCTCGTATTATTCGGGGCTAAAGCCTCCGATTCCAAAAATATTTATGGAAAACTTAGCCAAAAGAGCGACACACAATTTTATGGTTGTTTGGGTAGACACATGGGTCTACCCCTACGAAAAGAAAAATAATATCTGTAGGGGTAGAGCAGTGTCTCTACCCTTGAACAACAACGATATAATTA
>NZ_JAACKB010000283.1 GCF_010892395.1 Sulfurovum sp. bin170 | reverse complement strand
AATATTGCAAAAGAGATATTATCAAAAAACAATATAGAGTTTATATTACATATTGAACTTCCTGATAACAATGATAAATTTGAAATAGAGGTTTGGAATTTAGCAGATATTTTTGATAGTATAGATAGAAGAAATAATTTTTCATCTAAAGTAAGAGTAGTATCCAAAAATAACTTACCAAAATCTTTACCTTGGACTGTAGAGGATAAAAATGCAACGCCTTGACAAATACCTAGTAGAAAACAACCTTTTCGAAAGCCGAAACCGAGCCATAGACGCAATAAAAAGAGGAAAAATCTTCATAGACGGTAAAGTAGCAAAACCCTCAACAAAATGCGATGAGAACTCAAATATATATATAGACACCGAAAAATTTTATGTTAGCCGTGCATCCAAAAAACTAGAGCTATTTTTAGAAGAGTATCCAATAGATTTAAAAGATAAAAGAGCTTTGGATATAGGTTCATCTACTGGTGGATTTGTGCAGATATTGCTTGAAAATGGAGTTAAATCTGTAACTGCTGTAGATGTAGGTTCAAATCAGTTACATCACTCATTAAGAGATAACCCAAAAGTAGAGATTTTTGAAGAGACCGATATTCGAGAGTTTAGAGCAGATAAGATGTTTGATATAGTTACTTGTGATGTCTCTTTTATATCGGTTTTGCATATTATAGATGATATTGACCGTCTGAGCAGTAGAGATATGATTTTACTTTTTAAGCCACAATTTGAAGTGGGTAGAGGTGTTAAGAGAGATAGTCGTGGGGTTGTGATTAATGAAAAAGCTATAAAAGATTCAATCACAACATTTGAGAATAAAACAAGTGAATTGGGCTGGGAGTTATGTTATAGTACGCTCTCAAAACTTGCTGGGAAATCTGGCAATATCGAATATATGTATCATTTTAGGAAATAATGAAACTAACTAACAGTATAAAATCAATAGCAATAGGCTCATTTGATGGTGTTCACCTTGGACATCAAGCTTTGATAAAAGAGGCAGAAGCAGTAGTGATTATAGAGAGAAATCGTTCGGTTATGACAGCTGGATATAAGCGATTGAATTATATAAATAAACCCTCTTTTTTTTATCATTTAGATAAGGTAAAATCTCTCTCTGCTAGAGCTTTTGTAGATAGATTATCAGAGGATTTCCCAAAGCTAGAGACTATTGTAGTAGGTTATGATTTTGGTTTTGGGTACAAAAAAGAGGGAGATACAATATTGCTTCAAGAACTTTTTGATGGTAATGTTTTAGTGATAGATGAGGTCAAGCACAACGGTGTATCTGTACACTCTCGCTCTATCAAAGAGTTTATCAAAAATGGAGAGATTCGGTTAGCTAATGAGCTACTAGGACACAATTATCGTATAGATGGTGAAGTGGTATCAGGTCAAGGATTAGGTAAAAAAGAGCTTGTTCCTACTCTGAATCTAAAAATTCAGAACTATCTACTTCCAAAAGAGGGGGTTTATGCTACTAGAACACTAATTAATGATTCTTGGCTAACTAGTGTTAGCTTTTTTGGGCATCGTGTTACTACAGATGGTTCTTTTGCTGTGGAGACACATGTTTTGGATAGAGATATAGGGGTAGTTGAAGGCAATATAGAGTTAGAGTTTATTGCTTTTATTCGGGATAATCAGAAGTTTGATGGGTTGGATGCTTTGAGGGTAGCGATAGAGCAGGATATAGAGAGATGTAGGGTGTCATTTTAATGCACCGTCTTTAAATTTATAATGGTGCATTGAAATGCACCCTACGAAAAACCCAAACAACCCCTAGAGTCCACAACGCCCCAACCTTAGCCAAAAGCATATCTTTTTGAGCATCCCAAATATCTCCTTGGGAACCTAAAAAAGCAATCCCTGCTTCAGGGTCAACCACCTCAGCGGCACCCCACTCTATCACCTCATAGATACCAGACAAAGCAGAGACAATCATAAATGGAACGAAATATGCCCAAAAGCCTGAAATCTTAACAGTACGGATAAAAATTTCTCGAATAGGATATACAAGAAGTACTCCAAAAAGTAGATGAACCAATCTATCATACATATTTCTATCAGCTCCAAGCAACTCACCCAGAGTCACCCCCCAAGGGACTTCTGCGTAAGTGTAGTGAGAACCTATCACATGTAGCATCATAAATAGAGTTATTAAAAGATACGACAAGATAGAGAACTCAAACCGCTTGTGTGTAAAGAAGATAATAGGTAGAGTGATGAATACTAAGATATTTTCCAAGAGCCAATCATCAAAATGTAAAGGCTCTATCGCTGCCCAAATCCATACAACTAAAAATGATACAGCCAATATCGTATATGTAAACCTCTTATACAAAAAATCTCCTATTTATCTAAACTACATGCCTATTATAACATAAGTGTTAGATTTTGCACTCCAAAACGCTTTTTACCAATATCTCCGAAATAGTATCACGGCTGTTGATAATATGTTTGACATTCAAATTACGAATAATCTCCTCTTCTGAACTGTTCTTGACTTTGACTACAGAATTTATATCTGCATCAAAAGAGTCTATATTTTCACAGATAAGGCGTAGTTGATGCTCATTTTCTATAGCAACGATAATTGCCAAAGATTTTTTGATAGAGAAGTGTTCAAGGACACCCTTTTGGGCAGCATTTGCAAAAAAAATGGACTTCTCTCCACCCTCAATGGCTTTATCAACTACTTTTATATCATGTTCTAGGATTAGATAGAGCAGATTTTTCTCTTTAAATTTTTTTACCACGCTCTGCCCTAGTGGACCATATCCACAGATAATAATGTGATTTTGATAACCTGTTGAAACAATAGCTCTCTCTCGCAGTTGTGTTGGCTCTGTAAAAAAATTATCTGACAACAGTTTGATATTATTCAGAACAAATGGTGTAAGAACCATTGAGAGAACCACTGTCATAATCATAATTTGGTTAACATCAGAAGAGATAAGCCCATTGCTAAATGCTAGAGCAAAAATAACTAGAGCAAACTCACCTACCTGCATCAGAGTCATGGCACTCTTGATAGCAGTTCGCTTTTGAATAAAAAACTGCAAAATACCAAAGATAATGAGTGCCTTGATAAGCATAATGAGAAACAGTAGACCCAATATGACAAAACCATACTCAACAACAATACCCAACTCTATCTGCATCCCAATGGTTACAAAAAATATACCCAAGAGAATATCACGAAATGGAACCAAATCAGCCTCTATACGATAGCGAAATTTGGTCTCTGCGATAGTCATTCCTGCGATAAATGCACCCAATGTGTAGGAGAAACCAAAAAGTTCAGCAACGACAGAAGCAGTAATAACCACCAAAATAACAGCAACCAAAAATATCTCTTCTGATTTTGAAGAGATAACCCAGTCAAAAAATCTCTCAATAAAATATTTACCAACGATAAATAGAATAAAAAAAACAACAATAGCACTTATCAATGTATCCAATAGAAGTTCAGAGATAGAGCTGTTTTCTGAAGTAAAAATAGAAATCATCAAGAGCATAGGAATCACAGCCAAATCTTGAAAAATAAGTATTCCAACAGCAATCCGACCATAACCAGAGTGTGTCTCATTTTTCTCTGTCAAGACCTTGATAACAATGGCTGTAGAGGAGAGTGCCAGTGCAAAACCTATCACAATTGCACTTTTTGTCTCTAATCCAAACAATGAGTTTGCCAAAAAAGTAAAGAGGACTCCAGAGAGCATGACCTGCAAAGCTCCATAGACAAAAACCTCTTTTTTCATGGATTTCATATGCCCCATAGAGAACTCCAATCCAATGGTAAACATCAGAAATACAATTCCAAACTCTGCTAGATGAGCCAAGGTCTCTTGGGAGTGTTCACCAAAACTAAACAGTTGCATAGTTATAAGCCCTGTAGCTATATAACCAATGACTGTTGGTATATCAAATTTTTTTAAAAAAACATTAATAACTGTTGAGATAGCTATTGTTACGATTAGTATAATTAGTATATGTTCCATAAAGACCCCCTAAATCTTCTGTTATTTTATGATTATTATTTTACTGTAGCTCTAAACCCCATACGAACTTCTGTATTAGATTCTATTTGAGGAAAATGAAACTCTATATATGAAGCTCCACTTTTATCTGAAGGGTTAAGTGTCTCTCCTTCATCTGTGGAGTAGCTTATAGTACATTTTCCATTACAAGTAGCTGAATCCTTTATATATTCTGTGCCATCAGGAATAGGGTTTTTTACTAATATATTAGTTTGCTTTTCCCCATTAGGATTTTTTATTATATTGATATAGACAACATTTGTTCCTCTAACTACTTGCTCCACAGGTATATTCTTTTTTACTTTTTTGCCATCACTTCGAGTAATGAACTTCTCTTGAAAAACTAAACTTTTAAGTTTTAGAGCGGATAAAAGCATCTCTTGTTTGGCTAATCTATTCGCTTCAATAGCTTCAATATCAGCAGAGACTGCCTCCTCTATCACCTCATCATACTGACTATCATAATTGGGTGGTGGATTTCCCATAGAGTACACTACTCCTGATAATAATAAAATTGTTATTAGACCTCTTTGTAACATTTTTTCTCCTTTCTATATTATATCTATTGGAATTTTTTGGAATCGGAGACTTTAGTCCCGAATATGACGAGGCTAAAGCCATCGGTTCCTGGTTTGGCAATATCCTACTCCCACTCAATTGTAGCAGGTGGTTTAGATGATATGTCATAAACAACTCTGTTTATCCCATCAATCTCATTAATTATTCTTCGACTCATCCCCTCCAAAATATCATGAGGAATATGTGCAAATGTAGCGGTCATACCATCAACAGACTCTACCATACGGATACATACTGTATTATCATAAGTACGATTATCACCCATCACGCCAACTGATTGAACATTTAAAAGTACAGTAAAAGCTTGCCATACCTTATCATAATATCCAGTTGCTTTTAGCTCCTCTTGCATTATAGCATCTGATTCTCTAAGCAATCTTAAAGCTTCTTCGTTTACGACACCCATCACACGAATGGCAAGACCCGGTCCAGGGAAAGGGTGTCTACCTATCATCTGCTTTGGAAGCCCAAGTTCCAATCCAAGCTTTCTCACCTCATCTTTGAAAATCTCTCTCAAAGGCTCAACCAGTTCAAATGTCATCCAGTCAGGAAGTCCACCTACATTGTGGTGTGATTTGATAGTTTTTGAAGGTCCTTTTACTGATACTGATTCGATAACATCCGTATAGAGTGTTCCTTGTGCAAGAAAAGCAACATCAGTATGTTTTTTAGCCTCTTTATCAAAAACCTCAATAAATTTCTCACCAATAGCTTTTCTTTTGGTCTCTGGGTCAGTCACACCTGATAACGCTTCCATAAACTCTTTTTTTGCATCAATAGTAATTAGAGGAATATCCAAAAGCTTAAACATATCTTGAACCTGCTGTGCTTCATCTTTTCGCAACAGACCTTGGTCAACAAATACACAGATAAGTTGCTCATTTGGTAACGCTTCATGCAACATCGCAGCTACAACAGAGCTATCAACACCACCAGATACCCCACAGAGAACCTTTTTATCTCCAACTTGTGCTTTAATCCCTGCTATCTTCTCTTTGGCAAAACCACCCATATTCCAAGTGCTATCACATCCACAGATATATTTGGCAAAATTTTTAAGCAGTTTTGTTCCCTCTACCGTATGGTGAACCTCTGGGTGAAACTGAAAAGCATATATATTTTTCTCTTCATTTGCAATCGCTGCATAAGGAGAGTTTTCACTTGTTCCAATCACCTCAAAACTGTCAGGAAGTCTCTCGGCTTTGTCTCCATGACTCATCCAAACCACTTCATTATTTGTCATTCCCTCAAAAATCTTAGAATCTTTAAGTGTCAACTGTGCCTTACCATACTCATGATGATTAGCAGGTATCACCTCTCCACCAAAATGCTGTGTAATCAACTGCATACCATAACAGATACCCATAATAGGCAGTCCCAAATCCCAAAGCTCTTCACTAGGCTTATAAGCATCCTCTGCATAGACAGAGGCAGGACCCCCTGATAAGATAATCCCTTGTGGTTTTCGTGCTTTAATATCAGCTATATCTTCTCTATAGGGAACCACTTCACAGTAAACCCCACTCTCTCGTAATTTTCTTGCTATTAGTTGTGTGTATTGTGAACCGAAGTCTAGGACTAGAATTGGTACTTGTTTCATATACTTATATCCTAAGGTTAAATTTGATGGAAGTATACAATATTATTGGTTATATCTTATATCTAATGATTTTTTTAACAGTAATAATTAAGTTTATCTTCTTTATAATCTGAATCCAAGAGGAGATAAATATGCTAGAAAATAATTTGAATGAAATAACCTATAAAGAATTTTTGAAACGAAATAATTCTCTTATTTATTCAGAGAGTAATGAAGATGATACACTTTTAGATGGGCTTGATGAAATTTTTGAGGTAGAGAAGATACAAAATCTTCTCTTGATTGTAAGGTTTAAATTACGCCCCAATCCCCAAAACCTGAAACTGAATATACCAAATGATAACTGAAACAATATAACCAATAAGTATAGTCCAAGCCAGTTTCATATGTGAAGTAAAGGTATAGATACCATGAAGTTTACCCATAACACCTACACCTGCGGCACTTCCAAATGAGATGAGACTTCCACCAACACCTGCTGTTAGTGTTACGAGCATCCATTGAGAGTGAGAATCAACTCCCATATCTGGGCTTGATTTAAGTACCGCAGACATCACAGGAACATTGTCAATAATCGCAGATAAGAAACCTACCCCAATATTGACAGTCGTAGCCCCAAACTGGGTATAGAGTGCGGTAAAATAGTTTAAGAAACCTAAAATATGAAGTCCCCCAACCGCGGCTAATATACCAAAGAAAAACAGTAGTGTATCATTCTCTATTTTGGCAATAAATGCAAATACATTAACCCGTCTAGGACTCTCCTCTATATCACTAATACAGTTTCGTCTATTGAGACTATAGGTATAGAGTTCAAGTATCGCTAGACCAAACATCATCCCCAACATCGCAGGGAGATGGAGTAGCTGATGAAATAGTACTGCTGATGCAATGGTGAGTACAAACAGTCCCATAATAACTTTCCCACCCTCCAGAATCTCCATCTTCTCCTCATTCTCTACAGATGGTGGTTTACCCTCTGGTATAAAACGAGCTAAAAGAGTCGCCGTAACCAACCATCCCACAAAAGAGGCAGGAAAAAGATATAAAAAATCAACAAAAGAGCCTCTCCCCTCAACCCAAACCATCAAGGTAGTAATATCTCCAAATGGACTCCAAGCACCACCTGCATTGGCAGCTACTACAATATTGATAGCAGAGGGGATAATAAAGCTTCTATTCTCCCTATCAATAGTAATTAGTACCGTTGATAAAATTAGTGCTGTTGTTAAGTTGTCCGCGATTGGTGACATAAAAAAAGCCAAAACCCCTGTAACCCAAAAAAGTTTTTTATAATCATAACCCTTTGAGACAAGCTTATAACGCAAGGTTCTAAAGACCTGCCTATCAAGCATCGCTTCGATATAGGTCATAGCAACAAAAAGAAAAAAGAATATTCCTGCTATCTCAATAATCAAAATCTCAACTTCATGATGCAGATAGTTTGTATCTAATCCATTGATAGAGTAGTAGATACCTGTAAGCATCAATATTGCTGTACCCATCATAAGTGCTGGTTTTGTTTTGTTAATTCTGTATTTGTCTTCTGTAGCAATAAAGTAGTAACCGATAATAAAAACAATTAGTGAGGTTATTCCAACCCATGTGGTTGTTAAGTCTAGCGAGTGCATCTCTGCTCCAAATAGTTAAAATGTGATGGAATTGTAGTGCTATTTAACTAAAGCTGTGATTAAAAGTTAGATAGATATTTTGCAAAACTTCTTGGAATCGGAGGCTTCAGCCCAATGCCAATGAATTAGCGAGGCTGAAGCCATCGGTTCCTAGTTTTGAAAGAGGTCTAATGATTTTATCATGGGTAGGAGTACCCATGATGAGGTTATGCTCCAAACCCTAAAATCTGAAACTGAATGTACCAAACAATGACCGAGACAATATACCCAATAAGTACTGTCCAAGCCAATTTCATATGAGAGCTAAATGTATAGATACCATGAAGTTTACCCATAACACCAACACCTGCAGCACTACCAAATGAGATCATAGACCCACCAACACCTGCTGTCAATGTAACAAGCATCCACTGTGAGTGAGCATCTATACCCATGTCTGGGCTTGATTTAAGTACGGCTGACATCACAGGGACATTGTCTATCACGGCTGAAAGGAAACCTACACCGATATTGACCGCTGTTGCTCCAAACTGTGTATAGAGAGCAGTAAAGTACTCCAAGAAACCTAAGAAGTGAAGACCACCAACAGCTGCTAAGATACCAAAGAAGAAGAGCAGTGTATCGTTCTCGATTTTGGCAATCCATGAGAAGGCATTAATAGGTTTTGTCTCCTCTAACGGGTTGAGTCGATTCTCTCTGTTCATAATATAGACATAGAGTTTGAGTATAGCCAAACCAAACATCATACCCCACATAGCTGGAAGATGTAGTGCGTTGTGAGACATAACGGCTAGGAAGATAGTAAGACCAAATAGACCCATAATCACTTTGCCACCCTCTGCTATCTCTATTTTTTTCTCACCCTCTGCAAATGGTGGTTTTCCCTCTGGAATGAATTTAACAAGGAAAAACGCAGTAACACTCCAACCAATAATAGAAGCAGGAAAAAGCCATAAGAAATCAGTAAAAGCACCTTTTCCATCAACCCATACCATAAGTGTGGTAATATCTCCAAATGGAGACCATGCACCACCTGCATTGGCAGCAACAACAATATTGACCGCAGCTGGGACGATAAATGCTCTGTTGTCTTTATCAATGGTAATCAATACCGTTGAGAGGATAAGAGCAGTAGTAAGGTTATCGGCAATTGGCGAGATAAAGAATGCCAAGATACCTGTTACCCAAAATAGTTTCTTATAGTCATATCCACTAGAGACCAATTTGAAACGCAAGGCAGAGAAGACTCCTCTGTCTATCATCGCCTCGATATAGGTCATGGCGACAAAGAGGAAGAAGAAGATTCCTGCAATCTCTATAATAAGATGGTTGATTCCCTCATGTAGCTGGTGTCCCATACTCTCACTGCCACTCATAGCGACATAGATACCAATAAGCATAAAGATACCCGTACCTGTGAAAAGTGCTGGTTTTGCTTTGTTTATATGATAGGTGTCTTCTGTGGCAATAAAGTAGTATCCGACAACGAATACGATTAGGGAGAGTATCCCTACCCACTCTGTGGTTAAATGTAACTGTTCATGCATATTTACTCCGTGTAATAATTTTGATAGACTTCTTGCAAAACTAGGAGCCGATGGCTTTAGCCTCGTCATATTCGGGACTGAAGTCTCCGATTCCAAATAAGTTTTGCAAGATGTCTAATATAGTGCTATTATAGTAAAATAATTTGAATAATCAAGCAAATTAAGAAGTGAAAATTTTATATATAATAAAAAATAGTATATTTTTTCACACCGTAGGGTCGGTTTCAACCGACCACCTAACATTTATATTTTTAAAATGTTTTT
>NZ_JAACKB010000282.1 GCF_010892395.1 Sulfurovum sp. bin170 | reverse complement strand
TAAATTAAGGATTAAAATGTTTAAGTCTATAAATTCTCTCTTTTTCTTGTTGTTCTCAACCAATTTTGCTTTTGCAAATGGTGATATAGATACATCTCATCTACTCTCACAGCATCTTTCTAATAGTTTAAGTAATACGATTATATCTGATGCAAATCTTCATCAATCAGATATAAAGATTAGCAGTAGTCAAATCTCCAATATAGAGATAAAGTCAACCAATACTCTTTTAAACTCCATTATCAAAAATGGTTCAAATGTTTTTCAAAATATTGTACAGATAGAGAGTTCATCTGTCAATAATATCGTAATATCTAACAAAAATATAATTGAAAATTCCATTATAGATAACTCAACAGTAAGTCAAGGCAGTATCTATATTGGAAACAATTAATTAAATATAGGTGAATTGGTATACAGTTCTTTATAGAAATCAGCAGATAAAACTTCTGTTGATTTGAAATTGTATTTTTTAGAAATCTTGGTTAATGTTGCAAATTCCTCTTTTGAGATATTTCCATTTGTCTCTACTTTGTATCCATAAAATTTAATCAATCTTTCAATTAGTTTAAATTTGATAGCTTTTTTTGCACTACTAAACTGTGCTACTTTTTTATCAATAATCTCCATATCAGGTTTCATATGAGGTGTGGTACATGTCCAGTAAGGAACTTGATATAGTCGTCCCAAAAGTTGGATAAGGCTATACTCAGAGAGTATACGCAACGCTTCATCTTTGGACTGTTGCATGGTTGCATATTTACTATAGCCTATACCTGAGCCGTTTAGAAATAGACCAAATCGGTTCTTTTTTCTCTGTCTTGAGATGATGATTTTATTTTGAGTGGCTACACCTGATACATAGCTTCTATCTTTGTATTTAAAAATATTCAAGTCCATAGCGATTTGAGAGAGTGAGTTACTACGGTCATGGTCAAATCGTGTATCGGTGTCACCTCTACCTGAACCAAATTCTAAATCTAGGTCAAAGTTTCTACTCTCTGATATATACCCTTTGTCAAACTGGGTGATACTCCCGTTTATGACCAGCTCAGGCATCACTTTTTTCATCTCTGGAAAGTAAACAAAGCCAGTGGTCTGTGTCTCATATTTATTATAGATAGGTTCATACGCCAAGAGAGAGAGTCTGTTCATATGCAAGATGAGAGGTGTTCTCAAAAATGCTTTGCTGTCCATTGGCATCGCTTGTCTAGCTGATGTCATGTTCTCAATAGTTTTTACCTGAAATTTATAGTTTGGTTGACCATATATCTCCAAAAGTTGGTTTAGTTTTTTAAATGCTCCTGTAAAATAGGTGGTGTTGTTAATAGGCATCGCTATTTTTTGCTCCTCCACCGTAAATTTTGGTTGGTCAACAACACATCCTTGCATGGCTAACATAAACAATAGTATTATAATTTTACTTTTTATAGACACAATATACTCCTTTAATCTACAATAATTCTAGTATCTTCTATAAAGACGTTGACCTCTTTAATGTCTCTATTTCCTCTTAAATCAATGGTCTCTAGTTCAGACAAATCTTCATCTATCACTTTTACTTGTCTCGAATCTTGAACCCTTACACTGGATTGAAGACTATTCTCTTCAATATCTGATTCTTTGTCAAACTTTTTCTCCTCTTCATCAAAAAATGATTCCCCTTTCTCATCATTTTGTACAAAATTTTTATATTTATTTTGTTTAATATCCATAGAGTCTTTATAACCATCTCCTTCAACTTGTAGGTCTTCTACATGGACATTAATCTCAATATCTCTGTTTTTCAGACTATCATCAAGCTCAATAGTCGCCAACTCAATATTGTTGTTTTCTACTTTGTAATCCCCTTTTATGTATTTGTAAATTTTATCGTCATACTCTTTTTTAGAACGATTTTTAATCTTCATCTTTTCAAAAGTGCTGTTTTCAGATTCAAAATTTACTTCTTCTTGTTCCCAATCACTGCTATCAGCAGATAAATGAATGGTTAACAGAGCCATAGTAGTTAGTAAAAATATTTTTTTCATCTTTTTCTCCTTAGTTAAATAGTAGTCATACCAATGGTTACATTTGCTTTATCTATTTTTATTAGCGTATCACTGCATGTCACTGAAAGTTCTGCACTATAGTCGTTGTTAATATTAACACCACAAATTTGAACATCACTGTTTTCTACTATAGTACTTTTTAAAATACTCTCTATGGTTATTTCTGCATTCTCCACTTTTACACCACTTGCAACGGTTATCTTTCCTTGTATTAATTGACTGTTATCTGTAATTTTACTATCTTCTATAATTTCATTTGTTATTTTAATGGTACTATTTACTATAGAAGCATTAGTCGCAATAAATTCTGATTGAGAAATATATGAGTTATAAATATAGGCATCATCAATAGTGTTTTTCAGGGTTAAAGTAGAGCCTTTAATAATAGATTTATTACTTAAATCAATAGCTACTTGTATAATGGTATTATGTCCACCAGTTGTTATGTTATTAATAATGTTTTCAGTGTTAATAGTACTGTTTTCTATAAGAGAATCATTTAAGTTAATAATACTTTGGTCTACATCTGTATTATAAATATCTGAATCAGAAATGGTGTTATCTAGTATAATGGTGCTACTTTTAATCGTTGAAGTATTTTGTAGGTTAATAGCAGATTGTCTAATGTTTGAGTTGTCTTTAATCTTGCTACTATTAATAATTTTATTGGTAAAGGTAAAGGTACTATCTCTAATAATTGAATTATAAACTTCTATAATCCCTTGCTCTACATTACTATTATTTTTAATACTACTGCTACTACTTATTGTGTTGTTTTGATTTAAAGTAAGATTTGTAATAACACTCTCTGCCTCCACCAGTGAACCCAGAAAAATTAATATACATAGTCGTTTCATTTTTTCCCCTTAATCCATGACTGTTGTTAAACTCTGAGCCACAGCAGAGTTATTAATGGATGTATCTGTAATACTGCTCTTGTCAGCCAATTTGGCTCCATCCATATTTGCACCCACTACATGGGTATAAAATTGATAAAGAGTAGAGCCATCTTCAACTTGAACATAGTTAAGCGTATTGGCTCTACTAAAAGTGCTATCTTCTACCGTGGCACTCTCTAGCTCTAGTCTATCTTGATATATCGCACTATTATCAGATACATCGACATTTTTTGCCTCATTCATCGCCTCTTGTGAACTCCCCTCTTTGGTTTTAAGCTCCACATTGATAAGTCTAGAACTATCTCTAACTACGATAGTAGATTGAGAGAGAGTTGCATTGTTCTCAATGGTAGCTGTATGTATCAGATTGCTCTTTTGCAAACTCCCTCTATCATAGTTATTGAGTTCATCCACTTCACTGCTCTCTACTTTGAGCGTTGATTGTGATATGGTAGCATCCTCCATATCGGTATTGGTTATCTCATTTCTAATACGCTCACTGGTGTTAAATCCATTGAGTTTATGGTTGAGGCTATTGATGTCAGAATCTGTAGAGATGATAGATGACTGCTCTATGTGGCTATTATCGATTTTTAGATTGTCTATCTCATTATCAATATTTTGACGAATACTATTAAGCATACTACCTTTTGCTTTTATAAGCCCCTGTGTGATGGTCGAGGAGTTAATATCATTGCTTCCACTGCTATCGGTTCGTTTCACACTGTTTTTTTGCTCTATCTCCAGTTGGCTTACGGATGCTCCATCTGTGATGGTGATTAGCCCTTGGTGTATGATGGAGTTTTTGATATTGGTATCTTTGATTTTGTTTGTCTCCGTGATGGTAAACTTATCAGCCGTCCCATCACCAACGCTATTCCCCCCACTGTTGTCAATGATATTTGTCACATTGGACTCCTCTCCCACGATGAGGTTGCCTTGAGTTACAAAAGACTCTCCACCTGTAGCTGTTAGATTGTTTATCTCATTTTCAGAGACAAGCTTCGCATCTTGAAGTTTTGCTCCACTTTTGACATGGGTTAATCCCTGATGGATTTGTGTACCTGCACTAGTGACGGTACTGTCGATAATGAGATTTCCAGGTTGCTCCTCAATACCACTTGGTTTTTGCACTATATGAACATTGTCCACAAATGCATCATCCTCTATATCCACAGTTCCTTGTGATTTTATCCCCTCTTCATGAAAAGTAGAGTCGATAATCTTATTGACCTGTTCTAGTTTTAAATTGGTAACAGACTCTTGTGCCATAAGTAAAATGGTTAATAGTGATAGACCTATAATCTTTTTCATCGACGCTCCCTTTTTGATTTTTTACTTTTGTAAATAGATATTCCCCCTCTATCTACTTACAAAAGTACACTAACCGAAGTTAGTGTAGGTTATGGAAAATGATTACCCAGCAGTTGTACCCTCAATAAGTGTACTTCCTTGTGTTACAGTTGAACCACCTGTAATATCTGAGTCTTTAACAAGGTTTGTTTGATTTAT
>NZ_JAACKB010000281.1 GCF_010892395.1 Sulfurovum sp. bin170 | reverse complement strand
TAATTATCTATTTTTTAACACCATATGTTAGATATAATTAATAAATATTATTATATAATAGTAGCAATGAAAAATTTATTTTATGACATATCAAAAAAAACATTCTCACCAAATATTAAGAGGTTTCTACCCAAAACTACAATATTACTATTTACTGCTATTGCACTACTACCTCTATCTATATTTTTTATCAATATCTCTAATACCATTATCGTGATAGCTTTAATAACTCTTATCTATATGCTTTTGGCTCTATCAAGTGTACATCTCAATAGACTCTATTATGATATAGCAAAAAATCAAGAGAGATACTATGAGGCAAAAAAGAGACTAGATATAAAAGAGAAAAAACTATCTTCACTACTTGGTCAAGCCCCCATTGGTATCTTCTATTATGATAACAGTCTAAAAATTCTTAACTACAATCGGCTGTTTTATGAGATATTTGGGCTAGAGACAAATCTAAAAGGTTTTAATCTCAAAGGGTTAGAGGATAAAGAGGCTGTTGAAGTGATGAGTAGTGTTCTAAAAAACAAATCCTCAAAACAGTATATGGGTTCGTATAACTTCTCATTTCAGGAAAAAACTATCTGGGCAGAACTCACATGCTCTGCTCTTTTGGATGATAGAGGTATAGTCACGGGAGGTATAGGTATATTGGAAGATAAGACCACAGAGCATCAAGCTTTTGAGAAAATCAACCAAATATCACTACGAGATTCACTTACAGGTCTTCCAAATAGGCGTTCTTATAAAAATTTTATGCTTGAACTTATAGAGTCTCCTCAAAACCAATCTAACTACTCTATACTATTTTATATGGATTTGAATAACTTTAAACAGATTAATGATACCTTTGGTCACTTTGTTGGAGATGGTCTTCTAATAGAAGTATCAGATAGATTCAAATCACTCAATATCAGAAACTCTCATCTTAGTAGATTGGGTGGAGACGAGTTCCTTTTAGCTATGCCATTTGTATCTAGTATGGAAATCTATACTAAAGAGAGAGCAAAAGGGATTGCAGAGCATATCAAAAAACTATTTCTAAAAGTTTTTGAGATTGAAGGACTAGACCTATATATGACAACTAGTATTGGTATAGTTATTATTGAACCCAAAACTGATAATATTAACAATATCATACGACAAGCAGATATGGCGATGTATCAGACCAAAAAAGATGGACAAAACAATATCTCTTTTTATAACCATACCCTTGATTTGGAGCAACAAGAGCTAACCACACTCCAACAAGACCTAAATCATGCGATTGGCAACGGTGATTTAGAGCTATATTATCAGCCTATTGTAGATATAAAAGATGATAGACTTACTGCGGTTGAAGCTCTGATAAGATGGAACCATCCCGAAAAAGGGTTGATAATGCCAGATAGGTTTATCCCTATGGCAACGGAATCAGGACTTATCAACAGAGTTGGATGGTGGGTGGCAGATGAGGTCTGTAGACAACTCTCTGAATGGAGAGCCAAAGATATAATAAACTTTGAATATATTGCTATCAATATCAATGCTAGGCAACTACACGAGGTTGATTTCTCCAAACATATAGAGGGTTGTATCCTAAAGTACAAAATTAACCCTGCTATGTTAAAACTAGAGGTAACAGAGACAACACTCATAGATAGTTTCACTAAAACACAAAAGATTATAAAAGACCTAAAAAGCAGAGGTGTAGAGTGCAACATAGATGACTTTGGTACAGGATACTCCTCTCTATCTTATCTCAGAAAACTCTCATTCAAGGTACTCAAAATTGATAGATTTTTTATCGCTGAGATCTTCACTAATGAGGATGATTTAAAACTGGTTGAGAGTATTATAGGTATAGGAAAACAGTTTAACTATAAAATTATTATAGAAGGGATAGAGACTATGGAACAGAAGAGAAAAATCCTTGAGATTAATGATGATGTCTGTTACCAAGGATTTTTGTGTAGTAGAGCTATTCCTGCTTTGGAGTTTGAGAAGAGATTTTTAAATCCATCAAAGAACTCTCAAAGGGTATCTACGGCACATAAGCAATCATCGGAATCCCAACCCCCTCATCAAATCCACACATCAAATTAGCTGCCACCAAAGCTTGTGAACTCGCCCCTCGGAGTAGATTATCTATACTAGAGTTTACAAAAAGAGCATTTCCATTTTTCATAGCAAATATATCACAAAAGTGTGTCCCTGCTGTACTCTTTATATCTACAGGTTTTTCTCTGATACGGATAAATCTATCATTAGCATAATGTTTTTTAAGCACCTCTATTGGGTCTATATCCTCTTTTAAAGTGCCATAAACAGAGACTAGTTCACCTCGTGTAGCAGGAATTAGATGTGGTACAAAATTCACACTCATCTTCACCCCATGAATCTTCTCTATCTTTTCGCTAATCTCTGGTGCATGACGATGTTTTAGAGGATTATAGGCAAAGATATTATCATTAACTGTTACAAAATGAGTTGTTTCAGAGAGCTTTTTTCCTGCCCCACTCACTCCTGATTTTGCATCTACAAAAAGTGGTGCATTCGCATCCATATATGGGATAAATGGTAAAATGGCTAAAAGAGTAGCAGTAGGGTAACATCCTGGACCTGCTACTAGTTTTGCCGTTTTCAGCTCATCACGATAATACTCAATAAGTGCATAGACTGAACTATCTAAGTTCTCTCTATCCTCATGTTCACAATAATGCTCCTCATAAGTATCAAGCTCCAAGCGATAATCAGCAGAGAGGTCAACTACTTTTACCCCTTTGCCTATCAACTCCTTTGCAAATCCCATCGAAGCCTTGTGAGGAAGTGCCAAAAAAACCAATTCACAATGTTCTACTATAGTCTCCACAGAAGCTTTCTCTACAGGAAACGAGATAACATCCACCAGTGATGAATGCAGAGCCTCTATCACTGTATCACCTGTTGTTGTCGCCAAATATTTTAGCTGAAACCTTGGATGAGTCACCAACATCTTTACCAACTCCAAGCCAGTATATCCACTAGCTCCTACTACACCTACGCTTATCATTATATCTTTTCCATAGCCTCTATAGACTCCACATCAAATTTTTTCTTACCAGAAGGAAGTACAATAGTAACCTCATCCCCCTCCTCTTTTCCAAGCAACGCTCTAGCCATTGGTGAGCCAACAGAGATTAACCCTCTGTCAGGATTTGACTCTTGGGAACCTACTATAGTATAAGTGATTTCAGAGTCATCATCTTGGTCAATCAACTCAACAGTTGAGCCAAAACTAACTCTCTTATGCCCCAATTTTGATGGGTCAATCACCTGAGCTCGTCCAACCAAATCAGTAAGCTCAACAATCCGAGCCTCCATCATCCCCTGCTTATCCTTAGCCGCATGATACTCTGCATTCTCTTTTAAATCCCCAAGCTCTCTTGCTGTATCTATCACTTTTGCAATAACTCTTCGCTCCACAGTTTTGAGTTGCTCTAACTCTTTTGATAACTTATTAAAAGTTGCTTCTAACATTGGTTCTTTTTGCACAGTTTTCCCTTGTTTTTAATTGAGAGTATTATAGCATATCTATACTTTTTTGCAATCCATAATTTTAGCTCTATAGTTCACATCAACCAACTCAAAATGCCTCTTGGCATAAGCTATCTTCCACTTCTCTCTACCCGAACCTTTAGTCTCAACCACAAATGCACCCTCACTCTCATCATGCTTTATCACCGCAAAATCAGGATTATAATATCCCAAAGGAGTCTTGATTTTGAATCGATTGGGCAATTTGGTAAAAAACTTAATTTGGGAGAGTGAGGTTCACTTACATCTCTAAAACCTCTACTTTAACATGACCAGACCAATCATCAGCAGATACTGGATATGTTCCATTTTCTAATCTAATACTATTTATACTCTCACCCATAGACTCTTTTTTATCAGTTTTTATTTCAGATATACCATATTTGGTACTTCTATCTATCTCATATCCCTCTATTGTGACTTGAAGTGTTGATTCTGTAGGGGAGACAAAATCCTCAAAGATAATTTGGTTGATGTTTTTTGTCTCATTATCTTTTTTGTAACTGTATATATTGAGTGTTCCACTATCATAAACTCTTTCACTTATAGGTGTTTGTATCTTTGCATTTTCAGAAAAAATCTTGCTCTCAAAGACGGTTTCAGTATCCTCGTTCAATACAGTTATAGTCTCATGAATATCCGTAATAGTAGCATCCAATAGTGTAATTCGGACACGCTTTTTTGCTTCTAAAAAGTTTGAGATAATCAAGAGTATAGAGTCATTATCCTTGATGCCTATATGGTCATTGTGCATCAGTGTGTGTGTTGGTACTTGTAGAGAGTTCTCTATGGAGCCAAAGTAGGTATCTTTGACCAGTTGATAGCCATCATTTGGTTGAAAATCCTCTTGCATCATTATATATTTAAGTCCTGCATGCTCTTTTTCACTATCTGTTAGAGAGATTTGACCTACTAAAATATCACTATAGTATGGACTTGACATACTTTCACGATTTGGAGTCAAATTCTCCTCTATCCATCTATATTTCATATGTTGAGTCTCTGCTGAATCTTCAAAAAATGAGTTGACAGATTCTTTAATCCATGCGATACCAATATCATCTACCTTGGATAGTCCATAGTTTCCACGCAAAACACCCTCTGCGGTCATCCACTTCTCTATCTTTTTGTTAGAGGCTAAGTTCTCTATATCTTTCTCTATCATCCATCTAGTGATGAGTGAACCCATACTCACACTAACAAGATTGACTTTTTCGGCTCCTGTCTCTTCCAATATATGTTTTGTAAATTTTGCCAATATCATAGCATATCGTGGGATTCCTCCACCATATTTAGTCGTTACACCCTCTATCTCATCTATATCCGCTTGGGTATAATACTCTGGTGCTTGGTCTCCATAGTACTCTACGGCTGTGATAATATTTGAGAAGTTATCTTTGTCATAAGTCTCTAACAATGGCAACTCTGTAAACTCGGAGAGTTGATTTGTAAAATTATAATCCCACGCCTCTCCATAGTTCTGTTCTTTTATATATCCCTCTTTTTGATAACCATGAATATATATTGTAACAGTTTTAGGACTGTGTTTAAAATCTGTTTCGCTCTTAAGCTCTTCGGCTTCATTCATTACGCTGTTTTCAGCTCCACCACCTCCACATGCAGTGAAGAGAAGTAGTATCGGTATCAGTAGGTATTGGTATCTCATGTTTTATGCCTTTTTAAGTCTATTATACTTTTTTCTTCTTAATAGAAAAAGTAATTAAGTAGATTTTTGATATGATTTTATAAAAAAGAGGTTGAAACATGAGTATAAAAAAATTACTAATAGCCTTACTCCTTTTGATACCATCAATGATTCAATCAGGAGATAAGATGCAGACATTTTACGATTTTAATGCCACAGATATAACAGGAGAGACAAAATCCATGTCTGATTATAAAGGCAAGGTTGTTCTTGTGGTCAATGTTGCAAGTAAGTGTGGATTTACTCCACAATATGAGGGGCTTCAAAAGCTTTATGAGACCCATCATGAGCAAGGTTTAG
>NZ_JAACKB010000280.1 GCF_010892395.1 Sulfurovum sp. bin170 | reverse complement strand
TATATTGGGGGATGTTATCTTAAATAAGAGAGAGATGGAGAGATGGTTTGAGATGGGTGCAACTGCTTCTTACTTTTCTTATAAAACGGAAGATAGAGAGATTGAGAACAGTAGCCTTTTTGGTGGAGTGACGATATCTAGTGGATTTATGAGAGAGGATATAGGTGTAGGTTTTATATCTGAATTTGGACACCTAGACCTAGCTATAAATCAGGAGTCAACAGAGGATAGAAAAGTCTATGGAGCTTATGGGATGATTGGTCCTACTTTTAGATATTCTCTCAATAGAGTATCTACTTTTCATATGGATTTTATGGCAGGAATCAGTGATCTGAACTCTATAGATGTTATGGGTGTTGCACGAATCGGTCTAAACTTCAAAATACTGAAACGAGGGTTTTTTGATATTAACTATGGAGTAAACTATTTGGGATTAAAAGATATGGGTGATGGGATGAGTAGTAGTTACAATGGCACTGTTGGGGCTAGTTTTGGGTATCGGTTCTAATGATAATAAATAACACAGAACTTCACTACAAAACTATAGGTCAAGGAGAGCCTCTGCTTTTTATCCACGGATTAGGCTCCTCTAGTCGTGACTGGAAAGAGCAGGTAAACCACTTTTCTAAATCTTATAGGGTTATTACGCTTGATATTCGTGGTCATGGAAAGTCAAGCAAAACTGATGAGGAGTACACTATCTCTCTATTTGCAGATGATACCATTGCTCTACTGGATGCACTAAAGATTTCATCAGCACATATTGTAGGTATCTCTATGGGGGGAATGATCGCTTTTGAGTTGGCAGTCTCCTATCCCAACAGAATCAGAACACTTACTATTGTCAACAGCACACCATCAGCAGTTCCACAGACAATCAGAGAGAGACTACAGATGTGGCAACGAAAACTAATGGTTCGACTCTTTAGCATGAAAGCCATAGGGGAGATTTTGGGCAAGAGACTTTTTCCAAACCATAAAGAGTTAAAGAAGCTATTTGCCAAACGCTGGGCAGAGAATGATTTGACATCCTATAGAAAATCTGTCAAAGCAATATTCGAGTGGAGTGTTGCAGACCAACTAGACCAAATCCAAGCCCCTACCCTACTTCTCTCCTCTGAATATGACTATATACCTCTAAGCAAAAAAGAGGAGCTAGTAAAACAGATAGCTAATTGTAAATTGGTTGTTATCAAAGATACACATCATGCTCTGCCTGTTGAGAAGCCTGATAATTTTAACGAGGTTTTGGGGTTGTTTCTAGCCACTTACCAAAAGGAACCAACTCCTTCTCACTCTTAGGTTCCACATCCAACACTTCGGTCATACTCTTTACACCCATAGATAGAAGATACTGCAAGTTGTCATCAAAGGTTGCACCCTCAAAGACAAAAATCCTATCTTTGTGTACCTCAAACATATATCCACCGTTCGGAATTGGGGTCATGGATAGCGTAACCGTATAGTGGTCTTTGATAATACTCTCTTTTTGAGAGTACATCAGACCGATATTGTACCCCTCAGTAGCAAACCCTTTGATAGCAACCACAAGCACTCTATTCTCTCCCTCTTTAGAGGAGTTAAAGATACCAATAACATCTCGAATGGTCTCAAACCCAGGTATCTTTCTAAAGAGTGACTCTATCCAACTAGCCACCCTAGTACCGACAAGATAACCCAAGATATATAGGATAGAGAAAAAGACAACTATTGCCAAAAGCAACCATAAAAACTCATGATTTTGAGGAGCAAATCCTATAAACTCAAAGAGGCTATCTACAACATTTTTAATCTTCTCAAAAAGCCACAGAACCAATACCGTCACAGCAACAATGGG
>NZ_JAACKB010000279.1 GCF_010892395.1 Sulfurovum sp. bin170 | reverse complement strand
ACGATGGCTTCAGCCTCGCTAATTCATTGGCATTGGGCTAAAGCCTCCGATTCCAAAAGAAGTCCATCATGTAGCAAGTTTATCCAATGCCAAGTTGAACTTATATTTTTTAACCAAATCTCGTATCTCTATAAAAAACTCTCTATCCTCTGGGGAGAGAGTGTAGTTCTCTATCTCTTCTATAATCGTAGAGCAGTTTTTGGGTCGTCTACTCTTTATCGCCTCTTCTAATTTATCAAATAGTTTATCTCTTACCCTATGATTACCCTCTCCTGTTACTTGGTGTGGAATGTATTTTAGTAGAGTCTCGTAGAGTTTTTCTACAGCTATAGGTTTGTTTATGTGTGCATTCATACCTCGCTTGGCACTCTTCTCTATATCCTCTTTCATCGCATTTGCTGTAAGTGCAATAATAGGAATCTGCTTATCTTTCTCTCTTATAATTCTAGTAGCTTCATATCCATCCATAATAGGCATCTGTATATCCATCAGTATTATAGAGTAGATTTTAGCGGAGAACATATCAACTGCCTCCTGACCATCTGAGGCGATATCTAACTCTATATGTGAGTTTTCAAGTAGCCCAGCAATTATCTCTTGGTTTATAGAGTTATCATCAACAAGAAGGACTTTATGTCCCTCTAGCAGGTCTATACTTCTTTTCAAATTGTTATTATCTTTACGAGTAGGTTTATCTATATCTATATCTTTTTTAATTAGCTTAACATCCTGTAATTCAATTTCAAATATAAAACTACTTCCCGTTCCATATTGGCTCTCAACCCATATTTTGCCACCCATCAACTCAACAAGCTGTTTTGAGATAACAAGCCCTAGTCCTGTGCCACCAAAGTTTCTAGTGGTACTACCATCTGCTTGAGAGAATGCTTTGAAGAGTCTTTGCTGTTCACTTTTAGTTAGTCCAATACCTGTATCTTTTATCTCAAATCTAAACCTACTCTTGTCAACTTTAGAGACCAAGAGAGATACCTCTCCAATGGAGGTGAATTTTACAGCATTTCCTAAAAGATTGGTCAGTACTTGAGATATTCTTAGGCTATCACCATGTAGCTCTTCTGGTATCTCATCGGAGTAGAATGCAGAGAACTTTATGTTCTTCTGTTTTGCTTTGAAGCTAATTAAGTCTCTAGAGTTATCTATCATCTTGTGGACATTGAAGTCTACACTATCGATAGTAAGTTTCCCCGCCTCTATTTTAGATAGGTCAAGAATATCATTTATAATAGTCAAAAGCATTTTGGCAGAGTTATCAATCTTCTCTATATAGTTTCTCTGTTTACTATTTAGATTGGTTTGAAGAGCTAAATAACTCATTCCTACAATTCCATTCATTGGAGTTCGTATCTCATGACTCATATTGGCTAAAAATTCTGACTTTAGATTGGCTGTATCTTCAGCTTTCTCTTTTAATATATTTAGTCTATTGTAGTTCTCTTCAAGTTTTGATTGAAGTTGGTTGAATCCTTCAACTAGTTTTCCTATCTCATCTTGTTTATCTACTTCCATCTTTTTTGAGAAGTCTGGTCTCTCTTTGACTAGATTATCCAGAGATTTGTATACTTGGTTAAATCTTTTCTTTATAGTATAGTGCATATATATAGCTGCAATTATTATGACCACTACTCCTAAAAGAGAGAGGATAAGTATGATATGAGATTGTTTAATAGTATCTTCTACTAGTTTCTTAGAGTATTTTTTTAACTCATTATCTAAATCATCTTTTTGTTTTTGATATAGCTTTATAATTTTATCTTTAATTTCACTCTTTTCAGTAGGGAATATTTCATCCTCGTCTGCTGCACTTTTTATATCTTTTTCTCGTTTTATAAAAAAACTTTCAAGCAGCTCTTTTTGTCTATCTATCTCTATGCTATCACTATCTTTTCTTAATTTCTCTAAATTTTCAACAATTTCTATTCTTATAAGATTTGCTTCTGCAAGAAACTTATTATCTACTGCTGAATAAGCCCAGTCAAGTTTATCAATCATATTTTCAAGAAGTCTCAAATTCTCTTTGTGAATTGAAGCAACTTTGGATGTTCTATCCTCTAACTCTTTTAACTCTTTTATATGATTTATTGTATAGTGATTGCTAATAGCGATATATATTCCAAAAAACATTAGAATAATAAAAAATATAATACGAAGTTT
>NZ_JAACKB010000278.1 GCF_010892395.1 Sulfurovum sp. bin170 | reverse complement strand
TTTGCATTTTCGGAATCGGCGTGTTTACACCCGAACTATTTGGTTCAAAAAAAGCTTAATTCATTGGCATTGGGCTTTAGCCTCGTCATGTTCGGGACTGAAGTCTCCGATTCCAAATGCATTTTGCAAGAGGTCTATTATATATTTGGTATAGATGGTGGCTTTTTGCTACTATCTTGTGGTTTAGGTGAAATCGGATTAACCGTACTATCACCACTCTCTTGTTTATCTATGCCACTTGACCCACAACCTATAAAGGTTATGAGCAGTAGTCCTATTATCAAAAATCTCATCTCTATTTCTCCTCTAATTTATCTGTTATTATCGTATCATTTGCAAAAAAGCTAATATAGGTCGTATCATTCATATCAAAAATCAAACCTCTCTGCTCTCCCCAACCACTGCTAAAACCGTTAATAGGCTTATAGTCGATTATCTGATTGTCTCTAATTTGATAGACACCTAAGTTATTTATATTGTTATAGTAGTTCTCATAATTGTTGGCTCTATATGGAAAAGCAAAAAGATTATCACTCGCTCTATACGCCAAGGCTTTATGATTATACTCTAGTTCACTACTTGTTCCTTCACCATAGATAATATCATCTAATGAAGTTGGATTTGCGAAATCACTAATATCAAAAAGTTCTATTTTTAGCCCCAAAACACGACCTTCACTATCAGCATCTCGACCAATTCCAAGTAACATATCATCTCCTACAGGATGCAGATATGCAGAGTACCCATTAACCTCCAACTCACCTACTTTTTTAGGTGCTTTTGGGTCACTCATATCTATAGTATAGAGTGGGTCAGTTTGTCTAAAGGTAACAATAAATGCTCTCTCTCCCATAAATCGAACTGATTTAATAGTCTCACCCTCTTTACCCAATCCACTAAGTACGCCTTGAATTGGCAGAAGTCCATCCTGCTCTTTCATAGTATAGATACTATTATTAGTTCCATTGCTTCCCCACGAGAACCCCTCTGTGGTTGCCATTCGTAAAATATCATTATGTTCACTTAGCCCAAATTGATTGTTGGTATGTCCATATACAGAACCGATACCTCTGTAATCCAACTCACTATCAAGATTAAATTTGTAGATAGATGAGCGTTCTTTGTAGTTGTTAAAATCATAATAGATAGGATATTGGTTAGATACTAAATAGAGAGCCTTTGATGAGGCGTATTGAACAGAACTATATCCTATAAATGAGTTGCTTTTTTGATATTTTCCATCACTTATAGTAATATTTGAGATAGTAGTCATATTGGTTGATTGGTTTCGTTTTGAAGGAGCGTATAGTTTTGAAGGAGTAATGAGTGCTACTCTTTTTTTATCACTATCCTCTATTTCAGGAAGCAGGTCTTGAACCTCTACAATAGGATTTTCATAATCCTCACGATAATATCTATTATCGTTGTAGTCTTTCTGTATATTATAACACTCTGCATATCTGTTGTAGTCATACTCTTCATCATAGTATCTATTTTGATTATCAAAAAACGCTTTACAGTTCTCTGATAGTTCGAGATATACTTTAGGGTATTTTATATTAACCCTAGGAGAGAAACTACTCACTAGATACATATTATCGCCTATAACTCTTGAAGTAACCATATTGCCATCAACTTTATAACCTGATATGGTTTTAATATCATTTATATCACTAACATCAAAAATATCAACACCAATCTGTTGAATATCATAATCAGGATATACCATGCTAGTTGTTGTATCATTTTGTGTATCTATTTCTCTTTTATAGTCTCCACTAATATGGGAGATTACAACTAGTCTATTATCAACAAGATAGAGTGAATTTATATCCCTATTGTCATCAAATGAGACTTTATCAAGAGCTTTGCTATTTCCTTTTGCCAGTTCACTAAATGTAGTGATATTGATATAGTTATTTTGATAATCCTCTTTAACAACATAGAAAATATTAACACCATCATGCTTAACTATATCTGCCTCATCTACTCCACTCTCTTGGAGATTAGTTCCTGTAGCATCTTTAATCTCAGCACCTGCCTCATTTGTTTCGGCTGTGGGCATACCCGCATCATCATATTCTACATCACTATTATTTCCAACTGTATTCACATCTCTTGGCATATCCAATACAAATGGTTCAATCCCACAATATGGACGATTGTATATAGATGCCATCTCTTTAACATAAACTTCCATCTCTTCTGTAGTAGCAAAGTTATGAAGCTTTGAAGCCTCTTGCATTACGGAGATATTGGTATCTTTAGGAGCTTTTACCCAAATCCCATCAGAGTTTTTGATATGTCCAAGCCTTGGAAAATCCTCTTGGGACTGCTCTTGGTCAAAAAGTTCCCACTCTTGGTTAGGATTATATTTCCAAACCGTCATATCTTTGAATATATCAGCAGATAAAACAGAATCAACAGGCAAAGAGATAAGATTCCAACCCTCTTTTAGTTGAACAGTGTCATTTGCGGAGTTTGCATCAGATGGGGCTTTATCTAATGATGAATTATCTAGTATTAAACCCCAATCTTTTTTACTTTTTACCCAAAAACCGTGCCAGTTTTCCAAAGATTCAAGTTTTGAGATATTGTTCTCGCTCATCTTTGCCTGAATCTCACTATCAGGAGAGTACCCAAGCCACTTTTGAGTCAGAGCATCAAAGTGCCAAACCTCTTCAACACTATCTGATTTGAATTTCGACATATCTTCTAGTGGAGTACTAGAACCGATAAGTTGCCACCCTTTTTTTACTAATAGGACTGAATCAGCCATAGTAGTAGAAAAAAGAATAGCAACAATAAGCATAATTTTTTTCATCATTCATCCTTTTTGTTATTAAAGTTCTTGCAAAACTCATTTGGAATCGGAGAGTTTAGTCCAATGCCGTTGAATTAAGCTTTTTTATACGATTCTTATTTTTTTGGAAACGGAGAGTTTACTCCCGAACAGCGGAGGCAGAGCCTTCCGATTCCTAGTTTTGAGAAGAATCTATAAAAGAATGATACATAAAAAAAATGTAAAAATTATGTAGAGTGTTAAAAAAAGTTCTAAATTGAGTCAAACCCCATATCTTCACTCGGTTTTTCTCTATTTGACATATTAAACTTCTTTTTCTGCTCCACTACTATCTCCTCTGCATATAGATTATGTTTCGCCCCTCTCCTATGCAAAAACTCCAACATCCTCTTCTGTCCTAGTTTCTTTGCATAATCTTTAACACTCATCCCCCCACGGTCTTTGGAGTTTATATCAGCACCATGCTGGATAAGAAGCTCTGCTATATGAGTATTATTAAAACAGGCCGTAAGTATAATAGGAGTGATACCACTCTTGCGATGAGTCTCATTGACATTTAACCCTTTTTCTATACAAAATCGTATAATATCCTCTCGCCTAAATTTAATCGCCACATCAATAACACTCAATCCATCAGGGTCTATATCTCGTAGATCCACACCATACTCCAACAGTATCTCTATCGCCTCAATAGAGCCTCCTTTTCGTATCGCATAAAACAAAATAGTCGTCTCATCAGGGTCTTCAAGTCCATACTCTATCCCCATATCTATAGGTGTTGTTAGGTCAATCCCACTCCTACATATCTTTCGTATCCTCACAAGGCT
>NZ_JAACKB010000277.1 GCF_010892395.1 Sulfurovum sp. bin170 | reverse complement strand
TATGTTATCATTTTTAAAAAAGAAAAGGGTAAAATATAGTTATGTTTAGATTTATACTTCTTTTATTGGTCTTAATGAATATTTTATATGCACAGAACAGATATTTTATAAAGCTTGGTAGCTTTAAGCAGTTTCCAGTGTTAGAGAAGACTATTAATAGTATGCCTGAAAATTTGCGTTCACATATCACTGTAGTCAAATCAAATGGTTGTTTATCCCTTTTGCGTATAATACAACAAACAAATATTCATTAAAAAGCAAACTTTCTGCATATAGACGATACTTCCATGATGCTTATATATATGGCTCACAAACTATTTTGAAATCTCCAGTAGTTCGAACTTATGTAGTTCAAGAGAGAAGAGTAGAGAAGAGATATAGTAGACCAGTAAAGATACCAAAATATCAAAATGTTGGAATATCAGAGGAGGATAATACCGTAGCACACTATTCAAAAGTCAAAACATATCCAACTGCTAAAACATATAGTATGCGTTCAATACCTGCTAGAATTCCAAAACCAACGGCGAAAACGGTAGAGTATAAAAAAAATCAAAGTTTCAATAAAAGAATGATAAGTGGAAAACGCTACTACTTAGCATATAAGTCGACATCTGAGAGTCCAAATCTACTTGTAAAGGTGAGCTTTGGAAATCATAAAGTTGTCTATCAACCAATGATGGGTGATATGAATATGAGAGATGCAAAATATTTGGTTGAAGATGGGAAACTCTATATGTTTGCAGACTCTTTCTCGCAAGAGGGTGCATATTCAAAGATTGATGGATATAAGAAGGATTATATTTTAGTATCTTCTTGGTCAAATGGTAAAAAATTAAATACCCTTCGTTACTACTATCGTCTAAACAGTGCTAGAAGTTATCTTGGGGTAAAAGGTAGTTCAGACCCCTTGGCTAAAGCACTAGAGGATAGTGAAATTAAGGGTGTCTATTTACCTAATTATTAGCATCCGACCACTCAAGATACTGCTTATGTAGTTTAGCATTATCCTGTTTGAGCGAATGAATCTCTTGCTTTAAACTCTCTTTCTCTCTTTGAAGATATTCAAGTCTATGTAGAGAGTTATCTCCATAGATTAGATTTGCGACATAGATTCCCACAAGTATAACAATAGTAGCAGTGACTAAAAAGATTTTGAGCGATAGTCCTAATATCTGCTCAAACTTTCTAATAATGGGGGCTATATCTTTCGCAAATTCCATGATACTCTACTCAAATATTGTGTTACCTAGATACTCAAACTGTCCTAGCTCTCTCTCTATCTCTAGCAGACGGTTATATTTGGCGATTCTATCACTTCTTGCTGTTGAACCAGTTTTTATCTCACCTGTGTTCATTGCTACGGCAAAATCAGCGATAAATGTATCTTCACTCTCTCCTGAACGGTGGCTCATTACACATTTGTATCCAGACCTTTGAGCCAATCTGATTGTCTGCATGGTCTCTGATACTGAACCGATTTGGTTTGGCTTAATAAGAATAGAGTTTGCAATATTTTTTTCGATTCCCTCTGCAAGGATAGATACATTGGTCACAAATAGGTCATCTCCAACCAGTTGAATTTTATCACCAAGCTTCTCTGTCAATATTTTCCAACCATCCCAATCATCTTCATCCAGACCATCTTCGATTGATTTGATAGGATACTTCTCACATAGGTCAGCATAGTACTCAACCAACTCTTCTGCTGTTAGCTCTCTATCTTCTGATTTGAGAACATATTTGCCCTCATCGTTTGTAAGTTCTGATGCAGCGACATCAAGAGCTAGAACAATCTGCTCTCCTGCTTTGTACCCTGCTAACTCAATAGCTTCCATAATGACTTGAAGTGGCTCTTCATTGGAGCTTAGATTTGGTGCAAATCCACCCTCATCACCCACAGCAGTACTCTCGCCCATACCATCAATAACTTTTTTAAGATGTTGATATATCTCTGCTACTGCTTGAAGACCGTCTGAAAAAGTGTTGAATCCAACAGGCACAATCATATACTCTTGGAAGTCTACAGAGTTGTTTGCATGTTCTCCACCGTTGATGATATTTACCATAGGAACAGGAATTGTTACGGCATTCATCCCACCAAGGTATCTATATAGTGGCATACCAAGAGATTGTGCAGATGCTCTTGCTATCGCCATAGAGACACCAAGTACTGCATTTGCTCCTAGTTGGGCGTAGTTCTCTGTACCATCTAGTGCTTTCATAGTCAGGTCAATCTCTGCTTGGTTAAACGGTGACATTCCAACTAGCGTATCAGCAATCTTATCATTTACATTTTCACAAGCTTGGAGAACACCTTTTCCCATATATCGGCTACCACCATCTCTTAGCTCCAGTGCTTCTCTTTTACCAGTACTTGCACCACTTGGAACTATAGCTGACGCTGTTGTACCATCACTAAGGCTTACCGTTGCTTGAACTGTAGGGTTTCCTCTGCTATCCATTACCTTATTTGCTCTTATATCATCAATGAAAATCATCTTTTATCCTTGGATATTTTAATGGTGGAATTTTACCATATTGTGGCATAGATATAAGCAAAAAAGAGATAGATTAACCTGTTTTATACTAAAGAATATGTTAAAATGCGACTTAAATTATTAAACAGTTAGGATAAACAGACTTTATGAAATGGTTAAAAGATATAGAGAAACATTTAGTTAAAAGAAAAAAAGATGGTGTTATCATAATAAATGATTCTAAAACACCATCGGGTAAGATTCATGTGGGGTCTCTAAGAGGTGTTATTATACATGATGCAATTTTCAGATACTTACAGAATAGAGGACATAAAGTAAAGTTTACCTATGGAATTGATGATTATGACCCGATGGATGGTCTGCCTCATGATGCGTCTGAAGAGATGAAACAGCATATGGGAAAACCTATGTGTAATATTCCTGCCCCATCTGACTCTGATGCTTCTGATTTAGCTAACTATTATATAGAGGATTTTTTAGAAATTTTTAAAGAGCTGGGTGTTGAAGTAGAGATTTATAGATTGAGAGATATTTATCGTTCTGGAAGATTTAATGATGCTATTGATACTATTTTGAGCCATGCGGACATAGTAAGAGATATTTATCTGGAAGTGAGCAACTCTGAAAAACCTGATAACTGGTATCCTTTTCAAGTTGTGTGTGAAGAGTGTGGTAAATTAGGAACAACTATTGTAACAGACTATTCTGATAAATTGGTAACCTATGAGTGCAAAAAAGACCTCGTATCTTGGGCAGAGGGGTGTGGACATAGAGGACGAATCTCTCCATTTGACGGAAATGGTAAACTTCCTTGGAAACTAGAGTGGGTTGCAAAATGGCATGAGTTTGGTATTGATATTGAGGGTGCAGGTATGGATCACTGTACAAAAGGTGGTTCAAGAGATGTTGGAAATGCTTGTTTTAGAGCAATATTTCAAAAACAACCACCTATCAATGTGCCTTATGGATTTTTCTTAATCAATGGAAGTAAAATGAGTTCATCAAAAGGGTTAGGTTTCTCAGCACGAGATATGACAGATTTTTTACCTCCTGAAATCCTAAGATATTTGATGATTAATAATCAAGTAAAACGCCCTGTGGAGTTCTCTGTTGATGCAAACAAGATGCTTAAGCTTTTTAATGACTATGATAGAGTATTGGCTGGTCATAAAGATGAGATTTTAAATTTGACAGAGACGGATAGAGTGACTGAAACATACAAAGGTACAAACTTTCAGATGCTAACAACTTTTGTTCAGATTCTTAATTTGGATATTGAAAAAGAGATTGAGAAGAGGGAGGGGAGAGCATTAACAGAGAGAGAAAAAAGCTCTTTGAGTTCGAGGATAGCTTCTGCTAAATATTGGTTAGATAACTATGCTACAGATGAAGACCGATTTGAGTTGCAAAATGAGACACCACCATTGATGGAGACATTAACCGAGGCACAAAAAGAGTTTTTAGTTGAATTGGGAAAATTTTTAACACTTGATGAGACAAATAGAGAAGAGCAGGTGATTAAAGATAATATATATGAGATAGCTAGAAAAACACCTATATCTGCGACAGATGCTTTTCAAGCAGTTTATAAATCTCTACTCAATAAAGATTATGGTTCAAAAGTTTGGATTCTGCTCTCTGCTGTTCCTCTGAAACTTTTAGAGGATAGATTTTTAACTATTGGGGTTAATGAGATGGATTTTATCAACGAAGTGAAAATAGATGAGTTGGAGAGTGTTGTTGATAATATTAAAAAGATTCAAGAGGTTGAGGATAAAATATACAGTAAAAATGGTGAGTATCTTTTTGCAAAAAAAATATCTTTTTTGAATATGAAAGATAGAGATGAGGTATATTTTATTGCCCTTAAAAAAGAGCAAGATATTAGTGAAGATTATTGGTCTGCTGAACTCTATCCATTGATTCAAGATAAAATATAACTTTTACTGCAACATAAAAGTCTTATAATCCAACTCTTGTAAAATATTATTTAGCGTATAGATACTAGCCACAAAAAGAATGAGCAGTGTCACACTAAATCCATACCCATAAAAGTATGGTCCTAATTGAATGCTTATCCAAGTAAGCAGAGCATTGAGTAGTACAAAAGAGAGCGTGTATATAAGTGCCTCTTTTTGTCTATCAAGATAGTATAGATAAGCCAAAATGGACATGAATCCAAGCTGTAACTGGACACCGATAACATCTACATAAAATAGTGGTAGATATAGTTTTGGTAACATCAGTAGCTCAAATAGACTCTCTGCACTAAGAAATAGTAGTAGGTTAAACATCCCCTGCACAAAGAGTACCTCTTGGATACTTCTAGTCACCGCATCTATCATACCCTGTTTGTACTTTTTAATCTGTTCTAGGGTTCCATGCCTATTGACCGCACGATAAAATCTATCGTAAGCGTCTGCGAAATCTACCTCTAACCTAAAGAAGAAAATAGCCATACCAGGGATGATAGATAGGTATGCCAAGAAGATTGGGAAATCATAAACCATAGAGGCGTGGAGTTTGTCGATAACCGCGTAACCTATGATAGGTGTAAACCAAAAAATAGCTTTGTCAATCCAGATAGCAATATTATAAAATACTCCAGATAGAGCCAGTTTCCAGTAGAACTTCTCAAATCTATTTTGAAACATATCAAGACGAATAAACTTTTTGTTTGTCTCACTATAGGCTGGGTAGTAGTAGGTGATTCCTAAAGAGAGCATTACAAAAAGTAGGGTGTTTCCTATTAGAAATGAGAGTAGATAACCTATGACCTCATACTCTCTCAAAAATATAAAACTTCCATAGATAGCTCCATAGCCTAGAAGATAGAATATAATCACAAGTCTATAAAGTTTTAGACTGGCAGCTAAGATATTGGCAATCCATACGCAACTTAATACTATAAATAGTGAAACATAGAGCAGTACAAATAGATTGCTCTGTGTATCAAAAAGAAAAATGGCTAGAGGTAGAGAGATTAGAAAGCCAAGGAGTACAGTGACGGATAGTGTTCCTATAAAATTAGGCAGTATTAGATATTCTTTTTTTTCATAGATTCTATCAGCAACAAATCGAGTAAATGGAAGTTGAAAAAAACCTGTAAAGATAGAGCTTAATGCTAGAGCAGAGACATAGGTAACTGAAGCCTTTAGCATGATTTCATGGGGGTCACCAGTAGAAGAGAGATAGACAGAAGTAAGACCAATCCCAAGGATAATAATCATAGAGATAACCCAAGGTCCACTGCTCAAAACAGCAGAGTATCCAAATGTTTTGAATACTGAAGTGATAGACTTCTCTCTAATAATCTGTTTTAGCTCAAACCCTATACCTGCCATTAGTTCTCTATACCTCTGAATGTCTCTTCATAGATTTTTCTATAGTTATCCAAAAACAGATTTTGGGTATAAAATCTACTAACCCTCTCTATTGCAACTTTTTGAGCCTCTAACCATCTCTTCTCATCGGTCAAAAACTCTATATACCCCTCTGCTAGTTCTGTTACATTTGCTATTTGACACACTTTTCCTGCTCTGCCCAAAGCTCTGTCTTCGGGATTCTCTCCACCATAGATTAGCTCTCTACATGAGCCAACATCGGTACTAACACACGGAACACCCGCCGCGAATCCCTCCAAGATAACAAGAGGCATACCCTCACTAATAGATGTAAGCGTAAGTAGACCACTTTTGGGTAGTATATCTACTATATTTTGGAATCCCAAGAACTTAATCTTATCGTTGAGGTCAAGTATAGAGATAAGCTCTCTACACTCCATCGCATACTCTCTCTCCTCACTCTGGGGTCCCACTATCCATGCCTCTGCATCAGGAATGGAGTCAACAGTGATTCTAATTGCACGAATAAATGATTTTATATCTTTTATCGAAACCACTCTACCGATAAGTGTAATGACTTTTGGAATCGTAGTAGAGCGATGTTTTCTCGTCGCCTCTAGTGTTTTTATATCGACTCCATTGGGGATAACCCTACATCTATCAGGATTGGCTCCATATGAAATCTGAGTATCTTTTGCAACAGAGAAAAGGGAGAGGATAGGGTTGGCTCTATTGTAGCTCATTTTTCCTATCCCCTCAAAAAATCTAACCCACATTCCTTGTGTGTACTCCTCTTGTGAAGACTCCCTAAACAGCTCCAATTTTTTATAAGCAGAGAGTGAATTTGATATAATATCTATCTTTCGCTCTTTGGTATAGATACCATGCTCTGTTAAGATAAATGGCTTCTTCTTGTCATAAGAGATTAGTGTAGCTAGAAACCCTGCATAACCAGTGGAAGGTGAGTGGATAATTGTTCCTTTGTCTCCTATAAGATTTGCCAGTTTAGCCATTTTCCATATAGGTAGATGAATGCTTCTGACCGTCCAAAAGTAGTCTATAAATGGAGATTCAGGGCAGTTCTCTTTATATTTATTGGAGATAAAGTACCAAGACTCTCTGCTGTATAGGAATGACGATTCATCCATTCTATTTAAGTAAAAATCCAAACCTTTTATCTCTTTTGGAAATGGAGAGTCTGTTTTATCCTCTCTAAACCAACTATACAGTTTTTGGATATACTCAAATGTTTTAATATCACCATCAACAGCATCAACAGTAGGTTTATGCTCTTTATCAAATATAAAAAGCTCTACCATATAGACCAAATTCTCAGGAAAATCATAGAGTGGTTTCTTTGGGTATTCCTCTCGCTTACTGCCTATAAATGCTATTCCAAATTTATATTGGGGGAGTCCAGAGATAAGCTGTGATATCCAAGATGAGACTCCCCCTCTGACATAGGGGTAGGTTCCCTCTGCGGGTATCAATATATCAGGGTCATCTGTGTGGTGTACAACTTTCATTTAATTTGCTCTCTATTTTTGTTCGGTGTTACCGAACCTACCTTCCAAATTTCATATAGTGGTTTCATTCTTAAATCTATTGCAAACTGCTCATTTTGCATATATTTAGAGATACTGTTATACTCTTTTAATTCATATTTTGCTTCTGCTAAAAATGTAGCTACCGAACCCTCGTTAGCACCAAGCTCTATTGCTCGTCTAAAAGAGTTCTCTGCTTCTATATATTTTTTATTAAAGAGGTGAATCTTACCCAAAAGTATAGATGCATTAGCTCTGTGACTTATCTCTTGTAGTCTCTCCTCTATCTTTTTTACATAAAACAGAACCATATGCTCATTGGCAACGCCATGAAAGATAAACTGCCAATAGGTAAGAGCCAGATTAAACTGATGCTCTTCAAGTTTTTTCTTATCTTGGCTGTTATCTATCTTGGATTTTATCTCTTTTATCTGACTATTCAGCTTTTTTTCAGATGCAGAGATTAGAGCAAAAGCATAGAGCCTAGTCTCATCAGAGCCATCTGCCAAAAACTCTTTTATCCTCCCTATATTACCCTGTGCATTACTATCATAGAGAATTTTTAACGATTTAATCTTCTCCTCATTAGAGATTGACTCTTTGTGGTCACCACCTATTGCCAAAACTCCCTCATGAAACTTACTCTCCACCATAGGAAATGATGATGTGTACTCTTCGAAATTTATAATCTCATACTTTGGTTTATAAGATTTGGTAGTTGCCATCGCAAGACCAAAGAGGAGCATAACCACCATTACAACCACTCCCATAAAGAGTAGACCAACATTCATAATTAGAAAAAAGAGAAAAAGCTTCTTTCTATGAACACGGTATTTTTTAGGCAGAAAAAGAACCAAAATAGCAGAAACAGTAGTCCAAAAGAGTATCTCTACTCCTACAAATAGTAGTATGTTCCAAGAGTTTGTCTCTTGTAGTATAGAAGAGAGACCTATTAGGCTAACGAAATCAAACACAAATATACTCCATGAATTTATTAACAAGTACACTACCCCAATAAATCATCTAAAGTCAACTCCCCAGCAATATTCAGACTATTAGAAGCAGAATTTTTCTTCAGACCATAAGTTGTTAAAAAGACCATTTTCAACTCACCTTTTTGCGTTCTTTTAAGTCCATATTTTCTAAACATTACCATTTTGTTTCTCATAACCTCTGCATAATCTTTAGTGATTTCATACTCTCTATTATAGTACTTGCACTCTACAATATCATAAATGCCATTACCATACTCAACAACCATATCTATTTGAGTTCCCCTCTCATCCTCCTCTTTTGCTCTATATTCCCAATAGTAAACCCCTGAAAAAAGACCACCTGCCCCTCTTGCTTTGAGATAACTGTGTACATTGGTAATGACTACAGTTTCAAATGCATTGCCAGACCAAGTTGCATAAGGTTGTGTACCAACAATAGAAGACCAGTATCCATTTGGGAGATTGAAAATGTCATTTTTACTAAGCTCTTTTATCCACTTGTGATGAAAGAGCAGATACATATCACTAACAATATATTTAATCCCTTTTTTCTTATTGCCAAACTTACCAATACCTTGAATGAAACCACAGGATTCAAGCTCTGCAATGGCATCTGCCAACTTGGCACCAAGAGTAATATTTAAGCTTTTAGAGAGTTCATTTATTGTCTCCCCTCTTGGTCTGCTACAGAGAGCATCAATGATACTTTTATGATAATCTGCCTTGTCCATAAAGAGTGAACGAAAAACTGCATGATACTCATCATACATAAACCCCTCTATATCAAAAAAGATTCTGTCGATATTGTCAGATATAAACAGCTTAGAGTCCAAATAGGAGAGATACTTAGCCACTCCACCAAAAATCATATAAATCTCCATAAAAGATTTACTATCAATATCAAATCCCTTAATCTCTGTCAGATACTCTTTGGTCTCCACAAAATCAAAAGGGTACATAGGAAGTTTATGTGTCAATCTTTTATAAAGTGGACCCGTTGACTCTTCGAGAATTCTATTTTTAATCCACGAAGCATTAGAGCCACACAGTATGACCACTATATTTTTTCTCTTTTCGCAATAGGTATTCCAAAAGTACCCAAGAGCAGATAAAAAGTCATCTCTATTGTTAGGGTCAATCCATGGAACTTCATCTAAAAAGATTATCACTTTCTCTTTGTGATTTCGTTTTTCAACCTCATCATCAATCGTATATTTCAAAAACCTAAATGCTCCATGCCAATCATCTACCTTTTGGTTTGGTCGAACTCTAAACCACTCATATACTTGGTCAACAAAATTAATAAGTTGAACCTCTCTGCGTACATCAGAAGCACCTGTAAAATCAAAAAAAAGACAATCTCTTCTATACTCTTGGAACATATAGTTAATCAAGTAGGTTTTTCCTATTCGTCTGCGACCATAGACAGCGACTAAAGAGCTATTGTCTAGTTCACATATATCACTTAAAATTTGTAACTCTTTTTTTCGTCCAACCATAATAGCTCCATATATCAAGATTTTTACCATATTAGCATATTTT
>NZ_JAACKB010000276.1 GCF_010892395.1 Sulfurovum sp. bin170 | reverse complement strand
TTTTATTACAAACTTCAATAATTTTCTTTTTGAAAGATTCTATCAACTTTTCAACCAACTATTAGTTTTAACAGCAACTTATCAATGAAAACTTCATCAGATTTTTCTGGAAGATTACTCTTTTCTAATTTTTCCTGAACCGTGGTCAATTGATTGTCAAGATACTCCATTACATCTTCTAGTGACTCTTCCCCCTCTTTTATAGAGGTAACATAGGCTCTGTTTTTCAGAGGAAATGAGATAAATTCATCATCTATCAACTCCTCCACCTCATTAATCACCCTAACAGCATGAGATAACGCCTTAAAATCTACCCCTTTGGCAGAAGCCCTTGCACGGTTTCCAAATTGCTCTTCCATGTCGGTGATTTTTTCAGCAAAGTATTTAACAGTGACTGTACCTAAAAAGCGTTTACCCAAGACTTCTATATACTTCCCCTGTTTAGTTCCACTATGACCCCTAGATATAGATGCTATTGCATAATTAATATACTTGAATGGAGTCTCTTCAAAAATCCTATCTACATCTGGAAACATAGTTTTTAATTTTTCATCTCCTTGCTCTTTAACCAAAGCGTTGAAATACTTTACAAAAAGATGCAGTTCATTAAATCGTTCACCTCTCACATTGTAAACCTTACTTTGCCCCACACAGTAGCCTATGAAAGAGTGTAGATTACGATTATAAAACTTCTTATAGCTCTCCATCATCATACTCGTAAACTCTTTGTCATTATATACCTGCGTATCTTCTCTAAACATCGAAAAGAGTATATCCATCGCTCCTGTTTCGCCTTTTTTTAGGAGATTAAAGAATTTATAGACAGAAAAGAGTTGCAGGTCAATATCATCTTTGCTATTTTTGGTGTTTTCATCATTTGAGTTAAAGTTGAAATGTTCTAAATCCTTTTTTAAAAGCACATCATTTTTGTTGGGAATAAAGATACCTTTGTAGTCAGTATCAGAGTTGGGGTTGTCTGTTCCGTAGAGTTTAGAGCCATACTTAGTAACATATACCACTTTGCAGTTCTGTTCTTGTTCAAAATTTTTTATTAGTTTTTTTATATTCATAATGTGGAATTATAGCTAAGTTATTTCAAGCTTTTTAATCGGTTCTATTTTAGCAAACTTAACAAGAAATCACCATAGTAGGTAGCTGAATCATAAAGATAATCTATAACTGTCCCTAGATATATTTTATCACCTGGTATCTGTGTTAGCATAATGATAATCATAGCTAGATTTGCACTGGGTAAAAAGAGAAAACTAAAAGGAAGCCCAACCTCTACAATATCTGACTGCCTTGGATGAAAACTGATGATGACATTATAAACATGATGCACGAGAGTATAACCAAGAATCCCCATAAGTATAGGGTAGTAGGTTGGACTAGAGATATGTATTATCCCAATAACAGCAACCCCTAAAGTAGAGAAAAAATATGGAGATACATCAATGAGCCAGTTCCCCTGTCTTCTCCCCTCTGTTCCCATATATCTCATATATCCACCTACCATATGTGCCCGTATTTCAATTATTTTATTGAAAGATATGAGAGCAAATATAGTATGAGTAATCTCATGTTCAAGGATTAGGAGTAGTCTTCCTATTCTGTTTCTAAATAGGACAAACCAAATAATAAAATAGGCTCCCATACCTATAAAAAAATTTTGATACACCACAAAATCCTCTATCATGGAGTAGGTTATTTTAAAAAAGACAGTACCTAGCTCCAAAAATAGTAGAAAAGATAGTATTGCAACTGGATATTTGAAGATATTGATTATAGAATTTACCATAGTTATTTCCCCCTAAAATATACTTATTAAAATAATTATATTATAAAGTAGCTTACAATTTATTAATACCAATTACGATAAACTACATGAATTAATTTGCAAGGAGTTAAAAAATGAAAAAAATAGCAATGAGTATACTCTTGACAAGCACAATATATGCAGGTGGAATCTTCTCTGTAGGTCACAAAAATATTAGTATTACAGCAGGTACCGATACGGCGTATGGTAATACCTATACAGTTATGGGGATAGATGCACACTACTTTATAGTAGACAATATATCAATGGGCATCTCATATCACACTTGGTTAGGCGATGACCCTAGCATCAATCAAATTACAATACCTATGACCTATCATATACCACTAAATATAGGATTTAGTCCATATCTTGGTGGATTCTACTCTCGTACTATGATTGGTGAGGACAACAATGATTATAATAGCTATGGTGGTAGAGTTGGTATGACGATGCAGACCTCTCCAAGCTCATATATGTCATTTGGTTGGGTTCAAGAGTTTAATGAAAATGGAGATAATGTCTCTAGTAGAGGTTATCCAGAGGTCTCTGCTGGTATTTCGTTTTAAGTGTTAATGTAGCCTTTTGCATTAGTTCAATTAAGCTCTATAATGGTTGTATCTATAGGTTTATTTAAATACAACTTTTGTATCGGTTCAATTATGTATGAAATATGGCGGACAGTGAGGATTTATCGTAAATTGTATTTTACGATAAACTTACTTTAGTGGGAATGAGAATTAATTCAAAAATCTAAGCATCTCATCTTTTATATCCTCTGCATCCACAACATTAGAATGTTTAATCTCTTTTAAAAACAGTCCATCTATCATCTTAGGAACTTTTTGAGAGCTATTGTTTTTCATCCACTCCAATGCCTCAGTATCATTATCTATATCTGTAGCACCCAAAGCCCTAGCAACTGTAGTTGAGAACTTTGTCCATTCAGCAGTGGAGTATACAACAACTTTCAAATCTTTTGGGGTACACTTCTCATAAGCCTTCATACAAGTAGCTGTATGTGGATCCATGATATACCCCTGTTGGGCATATTTGGCGATATAAGCTTCACACTCATCATCCTCTGCATAGGTCGCTACAAAATCCTCTTGAATAGAAGCTAACTCCTCTGTCGTCAAACTATATCTGCCAATACTGTTTAGAGAATCCATCAACTCTTTGGTTCGCTCACCTCCAAACTTATCAAAAAGAACCCTCTCTACATTTGAACTCTTTAGAATATCCATAGCAGGTGACTCTGTTTTGATAAGCTCACGATTTGCCATATCATACACACCTTTTTCTATGAGGTCTGTCAAGATATTGTTGATATTGGATGCGACTAGTAGCTTCTCTACAGGCAGTCCAGCTTTTTTGGCATAATATCCACCAAGAACATTACCAAAGTTTCCAGATGGTACATTTAGATATATATTTTCACCCATCTCTATCTCAGCCATTCTAACCAACTCTAAATAGGCATGAATATGATAAATAATCTGAAAAATAATCCGTCCAAAGTTCACAGAGTTAGCAGCAGAGAGCTTAATATTTCGCTCCTCTAGTTCAGCTTTGAACTCCTTTGAAGCCAAGAGTGCTTTGAGATTATTTTGAGTATCATCAAAGTTACCATGAACACCCATCACTTTTAGATTTTCTGCCTCCTCTGTTACCATCTGTAGTCGCTGAACATCACTTGTGCCACCATGAGGATAGAGACAAGCTACTCTAATATTGTCTTGATTTTTAAATGTCTCTAGCGTGGCAGGACCAGTATCTCCACTAGTCGCTGCCATTATCAGATAGTTCTCATCTCTCTTTTGTGCCTCTTTTGCCAAGATATAACCAAAAGGTTGTAGTGCCATATCTTTGAACGCACGAGTAGGACCATGATAGAGTTCCATGACAAAACAGTCATCTTCTATCTTGACTAATGGAACAGGATTTTTAGGGTCATCAAACTCATCATAACGAGCTAAAGCTTCCACTAGAGTTTTGTCATCTATATCAATCTCAAAACTATGCAAAACTCCAAGAGCCAACTCTTTATAGTTGCTATTTAGGTGTCTCTCTAAAAATTCAATACCAAATGAAGGAAGAGTTTGGGGTGCATAAATCCCACCAAAACTAGCACTTGGACTTAGAATAGCCTCCGAAAAGCTTACCTTATCTCTACTGCTTCCATCATTACCACGAGTCTCTACAAATTGCATCTTTTATTATCCTAAATTTTTTTTAAATTATACCAAAATTAGGAAACGAAAACTTTAGTTTCGTCTCTTTCGGGGCTAAAGCCTCCGATTCCAAGCAGTACATCTAATGAATCACTAAAATCATCTCCCAGTATAGCTATACAGGAGTGCCTTTTTGAGTTTAGAAAAAACTCTATATCTATCTTGTGGACGGATAGCAAAACAGCCATGACTTCTTCCACCAGAGTTTACATATTTAGCTGTGTGCATCACAACATCTCGTCCTCCCCACCTCGATGGATGACCAACTTTTCTGTTGCTTCTCTCTAGTCCCTTTACAGATAGATATCTGTGCCCTTTTTTCTTAGTTCGTCCCTCTCTTGAACCAACTTTAAAAAAACCATAAGGTGTCATATTGGTAGAGCGTCTGTTACTAGAGCGTCTGACCTTGCCCCCAACACTACCAGAGCGTTTTCCATGTGCCACTTTATGTTTATGCACCGTTCCATTTCTTAGATTTATAATATATAGCCGTTTGCTTCTTGCTGATTTTGTATAGTCTGCTATTGCTAGATATTTTGAAGAGAGAGCTTTTTTACTTCTGTTCTTTTTATAAAAAGAGAAGGCTTTTTTCAGAGCTCCTCTATTAATGTCTGTCTTTTTTAGTACTTTTTTGTAGATTTCATCAAGCTTTAGAGAGAGCCTTCTGTTAACTTTTACAGATTTTCTCTTGGGTACTTTTTTGACCCATTTTTTTACTTTTGTGACCTTCGTACTCTTTTTTTTTACTGTTTTAACTCTTTTTTTCTCCTTTATAGAGAGTTTACTTGGCTTTTTAATAACCTTTGGGGGTTCAGGCTCATAAGGGTTAAAGTAACTCTCTTTTGCCAATAGGCTTGAACTAGAGAGAAGAGCGATTGCTAACATAAAGATAATTTGTTTCATACAATTCCTAATATTTTTTTGTGTTTAAAAAAATTTCGGAATATTACATACTCTTTAGTTAATAGTTACTTAAATATCTTCCCCAAAAGCCAATTTTTCTTCTCCTCCCCAGTGCGAATGTAGTGCAAATCATATATATTTGAAGCGATATACTCTATCTCCTCTCTACTCTCCTCATCACAAGCAAAAAGTATCTGGTCACCCAACTCCATAACCTCATCATGTGGTAGAAGTATCTCCTCATTTCCTCTTTTGAGCAGTAGAGGTATAGCATTGTGATAACTCTTCCAATCTCTTAATGATTTAAGTAGAATATTTAGATTAATACTCTCTCCTGCTTCAATCTCACGATAGAGTGCATAGGCTCTCTCTTCTGTAATTGTCAGATTCATAAGCTTTGGATTTGCACCTATTTGACTCTTTAACAGGTTGACCAGAGAGGTTCCCCACTCTTCATCTTTATATATAATCAGCTTTAGAAAAGCATGTTTTAGTGGATTTGCTAACTGCAAAGAGGTCTTATTTATCAAGATTTTCTCTATCATAAAAAGCCAATCTATATTGGCAGCCTCAAAGATACTCACCTCTTTCATAGTATTTTCTCTCGCTATCAAATATAGCTCTGAGTTTAATTTTTGAGCTGTCAAAACAATTGAGATATTATCAATATCATTTTGGGTACCTGCTATCAATACAGCAGACTCCTCTATCCCCGCTTCTAGCAGAACCTCTCTATCATCAGCATTAGCAGAGATAAAGGTATTGTTCTCGATCATCTCTTTAGTTGGGATAACATTCTCATCAATAATCACATACTCTATACCATGAAAATCTAGTTTCTCTTTGACAACCTTTCCCATCCGACCATAACCACAGATAATATATCTACCCTGTGGCAAAAAAGTCGCCTCATGTGTCAAATCATAATTTTTGTAAATCCAGTTCTCAAGTATCATAATATGTGGTGCAATTAGTGCAATATCCAACCGTTTTGCAAAAATCTCAAAAGGGTTCTCTACCTTTGCTATATCTGTATCTATTAGAGAGGTCATCGTATCACGCACGGTCGCTTTGGTTATAACCTTTACATTTGAGTTTAGAAACTTTGTCAAGATAGCTATTCGTAGATTTTTATCCTCTTTGAAAAAGTGTGAGACCACTGCCTGACACCTGTCCATCTCTATTCCTGCATCTTTGAGTGTCTCTGTCAAAAGAGCATCAGCGACCATCACAGGGATAGAGTGAGCAAAATCCTCAAGCAAGAATCCATTTATCTTATCTTCACTAATATCAACTAAAACTACAGCTAAATCATTTGCTAGAAGTTTCTGTATCACCTGTGAATTGACATGGTTGTAGCCCAATATAATAATAAAATCAGATTTCAATGCCCTCACTCGTTTTCTAAATCTCCCTTTCATAAGCTCATTTTTTAGAGTCTTGTCAGAGAGAACAGCAACCAGCGTACCAATAGCATAAAACCAACCAACCACAGTCAGATAGATACAGACAAGTACCCAGAGCCGTTGAGTATAGGTAAACTCATAGGGTGTTTCACCAAACCCGATAGTCGAAGCAGTATAAGATATAAAATAAAACGCATCAAAGAAAGTAAGATGATAAATATCACCTTTGTCATCAACCCCAGGGATAAGAACCATCCCCAAAATAGCGATAGAGTAAGTAATAATAATAACAAGTAGAGGAGTTCTAAGCCTCTGTAGGATTATCCATAAAGCATTATTATCCATGCTCTACCTCTTTGATTTGAGCGTCTCACCTATATAGAGAATTACAGAGGTCACATTCGCCATCAATGCCCCACCAGAGAGAGAGACGATAGTAGCCATAGTAGCCGAATCCATACTATCCGTAACAGTCCAGATAAGAACAGCCGCGATAAGTTGTATATCTGCTACCAAGGAACTAGCCAATAGAACAGAGCCTATCTGTGTCTTATCACCAATCTTCAAGATAGTAGCTATTAGAGAGACTACCAACGCGGCATATAGCTCATAGTTTGTATGCATCTCAATATTTTGAGCATCTCCATAAGAAAATCCAAAATTTAGTGTCATTGCGAGTATAAAGAAAAAGCCTGATATTACTTTTTGTAGGTTCATTATATAGTATCCTGTATATTTTAAGATATTATATAGGAATATGACTTAAGAAAAAATCAATTAAAATACCTCAAAAAGAATTCCTTTCAACTCATCCCTCATCTCTCTAGGCAGACTCTCCTGATTTGA
>NZ_JAACKB010000275.1 GCF_010892395.1 Sulfurovum sp. bin170 | reverse complement strand
ATAATAGAATAAAACAATATTAAACTATGGAAAAATGATGTATTTTAACAAACAGACAGAGACAGTAAAAGAGTTACTTGATAATATAACAAATTTAGATGCTTACAAGAGCCACATTGAACTACCTGACCTACACCATAAATCACAAATGGAAGCACCCTCTAGCACGGCTATCTCCACGGGTGATTTTATCATACCATCTCTAGCCTCCGCAGCTATAAATGATGGGATGTCAATTATCAAACTCCCATTTAAAAAGAGTGAACTGAATGAAGAGATAATAAAAGACTTTTTTTCAGAGATAAATTCACACGCAGCAAAAACAAAATTTGATATGAACAGATACAGCCTATCTGAGGAAGAGCTATATAATGTATGTCTAAATGGAGCAAGTGCTGTTCTTGATAAGTTTGATTTACCTAAAGATACTATAGATGCTCTGGAGCTAAAGGGTGTTTTAGATGATGGATTAACCAAGGATGATATAGATAGATTGATACCAAAAGCCCTATTGAAATCAAAATTTAGCAGAGCAGAGTTTGGATTAAATTTTAGAGGTAACCACTTTTTGGAGATACAGAGTGTCTCTCAGATAGAAGATAGCGAATACGCAAAAGAGTTAAATATTCAAAAAAATGATTTAACCGTCATGACTCATCTAGGGCCAGGACCTTTTACTGGAAACCTGATGAGAATCTATACCAATAGAGATAAAATTGGTCCAATTCATAGAGCGTTATACTTCTCAGCAAAAAGTTATTTTCATTTCTTTGAGGCAAAGAGAGAAGATTTGAGTTATGGAGATGTAGTAAAATATTTTTTCAATCCAAATAAGTACGAAGCTTACAGTATAAATACCAAGTTGGGAGAAGATTTTTATAAACTTATACAGATTGGTACAAACTATGGTTATGCCTATCAACTTGGAACCTTTACAGCCGTTAGAGATGCCGTAAGAGTTGTACAGAAAAAACATAATCTCTCAATTGGAGATGCTAAACTAATCTGGAATGTATCTCATAACTCTATCTATAGAGATAAAATCAGTAACAAAGAGCAGTTTATCGTAAGACATAACTCTGTAAGAATCTATGATAACAAGCCAACTATTCTAGCTGGTTCCTTTGATGTGCCATCATGTATAGGTATATCTTGTAAACCAGACAATAACAAGCTTTTGGATACTCATGACCACGGAATTGGTGCGATTATATCAAGACTAAAAGAGGAGAACAATCTCACATATACAGATGAAGTCTCAAAAAGATATTTTTATAAAAGAGGTATTGATAGTATAGATGAGATAAAAGCTACAAATATATCTGATATGAAACCGATTGAGGCTATCTCAAACTATTTTGAAGAAGAGAATCTCTTTAGACCTTGGTTTTATCTAAACCCTATTGCAACTTTGAAAAATTAGGAGTCTGGAGAATGAGTAATATTTCATACAGAGAGATTATCAATAGATGTCACAGTAATAAAAAAGAGGACTACAAATTCTACTATTATCATCGTTTTTTATCTCTACCTATGACCAAACTATTTTATAAATATTCGGTTAAAGCTGATACTATATCTATATGGATGATTCTTCTATCAATTATTAGTTTTTTATTTATGTTATCAGAAGATATAAGTATGTTCTGGATTGGGTTTTTTCTATCTTTTATGGCATTTTTATTTGATAAAATTGATGGAGACTTGGCAAGACTCTATGGTATAGACAATATAAAGGGGGCTGTCTACGATTTTGTATATCATCGGTTTAGTCTCTTTTTATTCTATTTGGGTATTGGCATACACTTCTCTGATGAGAGTGGCTATCTGATAATTATGGCTGGAAGTGCAGGGTTTATTGCAAATTATATAGAGGAGATGCAACTGCTATCCTATAGAATATTTGCAGATAAGTATCTAATAAAAAAAGAGAATATCAATATAGTTAAGCATATTGATTATAGTGAACCAATCTATCTCAAAGCACTAAAAGCATTTAGAATGCAACTCTTTTTATATTACTATTTTATATTTGGAATCATTCTAAACTCCTATTTTCACAATACGGTATATGTTTTTATGCTTATATCACTGATTGGGATGGTGACATACTCTATTGCTCAGCTATATATGTTGATGAGATACTCT
>NZ_JAACKB010000274.1 GCF_010892395.1 Sulfurovum sp. bin170 | reverse complement strand
TTAATAGAGTAGGTTATATAGATGATAACAACAGAAGATGTAAAAAATAGATTAATTTCAGGTTTAAACTTAGAAGATATTTCAGCAGATGAGATAGATGACAACGATATGTTGTTCAATGAGGGGATAGGGTTGGACTCTGTGGATGCGATAGAGCTTATTGTGATTTTGGATAATGAGTATGGTGTTAAATTTGAAAATATGGAGAAGGTTAAAGATATATTCGCGACAGTTCAGACGCTAACAGACTATATTAATGGCAATGTTAAAAAGTAAAGAGATTTATATTCAAGCCATGAGTGCAAGTTGTTGTGCAGGGGTTAGCAAAGAGGAGATTTATGAGTCTCTTCTTCTCTCCAAGAGTGGTATCAAAAAACATAAAGATTTCCTTATAGATGGAAGCTTAAGTGCTATCGGAAAGATAGATTCTCCTCATAGTTTTGAGAATATAATGCTAGAGCAAGTAGAGGATGTTCTGAAATCCTCCGAGTTAGAGAGTTTTCATAACACTTTTTTACTTGTCGGTAGTTCTGTTGGTGGGATGGCTTGGTCTGAAGAGCAGTTTATAGGTAGTGGTGGCTCTTGTATTGATATTGATTTGAATCGACAGTCTATCTACTCCATCTCACATACTCTTAATAAAAAATATGGTTTCAAAGACTCCATTACATTTTCAACTGCTTGTACATCTAGCTCCAATGCCATTGTTTTTGCCAAAGAGCTACTTGAATCTGGTGCTTGTGAAGAGGTGTTGGTGGTGGGTGCTGACTCGATTAGTCTAACCACTGTCAATGGATTTAACGCTTTGGGGGTTCTATCAGATGAGTGTGCAACACCTTTTGATAGAGATAGAACAGGGATGAATGTAGCTGAGGGTGTGGGGGTGATACTTTTAGGCTCCATGCCAAGTGATATTAAGCTAGTTGGCGTAGGGTGTAGCTCCGATGCACACAATATCACCCATCCTCACCCAGAGGGTAATGGTGCAAAATCGGCGATGCAAAATGCTTTGGATAATGCCAATTTGGACGCTAGTAGTATAGATTATATTAATGCTCATGGAACAGGAACAACAGCCAATGATAGAGCAGAAGGAAGAGCGATAATTTCACTTTTTCCTAATAGACCTCTTGTTGGTTCTACCAAGTCTATCACAGGACACACGCTGGGTGCGTGTGGGACTATTGAGCTGATTATCTCGGCGATGGTGTTGAAAAATCAGACCGTACCTCAAAATTTTAATCTAAAAAACCAAGAGTTAGAAGAGCTTAATCTTCCTATTGAGAATATCTCCATAGAGATAAAGTTTGCCCTCTCCAATGCGTTTGCTTTTGGTGGGAACAATGTCTCTATAATTATTCAAAAGGTCTCTGATGAAAGTTAATCTAAAAATTATCAGTTCAGCAGTTGTCTTGGCTGATACCAAGTGTGAAGAGCTTCAAGAGAAGATATTGGTCAAGAAGATGATGCTTCGCAGACGCTTAACACGCAGTTCACGGATTGCTGTATATCTCGCTTCCAAGGTCGGTTATGGTCATGAACGGATTGTTTTTGGTACGGCGTATGGCGAGGTGAATGCCACGGCTGATATTATAGAGTCCATCTATAACAAAACGCTTATAAGCCCTACAGCTTTTCAAAACTCGGTACACAACACGCCTGTCTCATATCTCTCGATGCTTTCTGAAAATATGGGTGAGATGACAACGGTATCTGACCTCTTTAACACTTCACTTAGTGTGCTAAAAACAGGAGCAATCAAAGCACTCAAAGGGGATAGGATACTTCTTCTGAATATTGATGCTTTTAATTTTAAATTTATAGAGCAGATGAACCGTTGTGGTGTCTCCAAGCTAGAGAGTGGGGTTGCGTTGATGGTTGAGGTGACGCAAGAGGAGGCAAATATCTATATTGAAGATGAGAGATACGGTGAGGTCTCCCCCTCTCTTTGGCAGATGTTGGAGATTTATAATAAAGCAGAAAAGTTGAGCAATCCTGTGCTGGAGGTGGAGATATAATGGATGTGATAGATAGAAAACTACCTCATAAAGCACCTGTTCGTTTTATAAAAAAGGTAGAGGTGGAGGGTGAGAATCATGCTGTCTCACTAGTAGAGTTCACAGAGACTCCGACACTCTCTGCTGTGGTTGAGGCATCGGCTCAAAATGTTATCTTTATCTTATCGCTCTACAGAGATTATGATGGTGGTGTCTTGACAGGGATGAAAAATATTGAACTGTTTGAGTTGCTTCACTCTGGTGTCTATCGCGTAGAGAGTAGGATTTCAACACAACTAGAGAGCTTTTGTATGCTGAACTTTAGACTATCTAAAGAGGAGCGGACTATTGTTAAAGGTGAGATGAGTATTGTTATGAGAGAGAGAGATGAAGCACTTAACTAAAGGGTTATATACCGTTAGAGTCATTGATGAGAGCAGTTGGGAAGTGAGACTCACCGATGAGACACACCCTATTTTCAAGGCACATTTTGAGTCAAATCCACTTCTACCTGCTTTTTTGCAGATTGATATTTTGGGAGAGCTTTTGGGAAAAAACCTACAGAAAATTAGTAGAAGCAAGTTCAAGCTTCCTATTTTGCCAAATGATTTGGTTCTCTACAGAGTTGTTAAAAAAGTAGATAGTGACTATAGTGTCAAGATATTTAAAGATGGCAAAGTAGCCAGTGAGATAAAAGTGGTTTACGCGTAGGTTCGGTAACACCGAACAAAAAAGGAAAGCAGATGAAGAGAGTTTTAGTTTTATATTATTCGCAAACAGGACAGTTGACTAATGTTGTCAACTCATTTACAAAACCTCTTTTAGAGAGTAGTGAAGTAGAAGTTGTTTATCAAAAAATTGAACCCGAGATTCCCTATCCTTTCCCATGGAATAAGTTAGAATTTTTTGACATTTTCCCTGAGTCGGTCTATATGGATGGTTGTGAAATCAGAGAGTTTGAGGTTGATGAAGAGGAGGAGTTTGATTTGGTTATCTTGGCATATACCGTCTGGTTTCTCTCCCCCTCAATTCCTATAACTGGATTTTTGAACTCTAAATATGCAAAACTTTTGAAAAATAGACCAGTCATTACACTGATTGCTTGTAGAAATATGTGGATTATGGCTCAGGAGAAGGTCAAAAAACGACTAGAAAAACTGGGTGCAACGCTGATTGATAATGTGGTGTTAGTTGACCAAGGGAGTAGCATGGTTACTTTTATCACAACACCTAGATGGATGTGGACAGGAAAAAAAGGTGCTTTTTGGGGATTCCCAAGAGCAGGGGTTAGTCAAAAAGAGATAGCAAGAGCATCTAGGTTTGGTTTGGCACTGCGAGATGCGTTGAGTGCTGATTTGGAGAGAGAAAAAAAACCACTTTTGGTAGGATTAGAGGCTGTTAAGATTGAGGAGAAGACCATCTCTGTGGAGAAAGTGGGACATAGAAGCTTTTTGATATGGGGAAAATTGGTGAAGCTCTTTGGAAAAACAGGTGCCGTGGCTCGAATTCCGATATTGGGACTCTATTTTCTATTTTTATTAACAGCTATCTGTACCATTGTACCCATTTTAATGCTTACAAAACCCATCATTAGGGCTATAAATAGAAAAAATGTTATCAAAGAGAGGACATTTTTTGAGATGCCATCGGGAAGAGGTGATGAACGATTAAGGGAGTACAGTGAATAGCGTTTACATTAATAAAATTGCAAAATTTTTACCCAATGAGCCTATAAGTAATGATGAGATGGAGAGTGTCTTGGGCAAAATAGGAGGAAAACCCTCTAAAGCCAGACGAATTATCCTACGAAGTAATGGCATCAAAAAGAGATATTATGTGATGGATAAAGAGCAGAATATCAGATACAATAATGCTCAAATCACGGCAAATGCTATTAGAAATCTTGGTATTGATGTGGATGATATTGAGACTCTTGTTTGTGGAACAACGATGGCTGACCAGATTATGCCAAATCATGCAGTGATGGTGCATGGGGAGTTGGGTTCAAAACCTTGTGAGGTCGTGGGAACAGCAGGTATCTGCCTCTCAGGAATAACGGCTCTAAAATATGCTTATCAGAGTATCAAGAGTGAAGAGTCCTCTTTTGCAGTCTCCACAGGTTCGGAGGTCGCCTCAACCATTCTTCATGCCAAAAATTTTGAAAAAGAGAGTGAGTTTTTGGAGGATGAGTTCAAAAATAGACCTGAGATTGCGTTTGAAAAAGATTTTTTGAGATGGATGCTAAGTGATGGTGCAGGTGCGATGCTTCTGCAAAATAGACCCAATCCTGATGGACTCTCACTGAAAATTGAGTGGATAGATATTCTCTCTTTTGCCAATGAACTAGAGGTCTGTATGTATGCAGGTGCGATTAAAGAGGATGGCAGACTAAAAGGCTACAAGGAGTTTACCCAAGATAAGTGGATAGAGAACTCCATCTTTACTGTCAAACAGGATGTTCGACTGCTCAACAACATGGTCTCTGTGGGTGTCAAGAGCATGAAAAGCATTATGGAGAAGCGAGGGATAGTAGCAGATGAGGTCGATTGGTTTCTCTCTCACTACTCATCCAACTACTTCAAAGATAAAAGTTTCGTAGCTCTCAATGAGGCAGGTATCAAAATACCAAAAGAGAGATGGTTTAGCAACCTAACAACTTGTGGCAATACAGGTTCAGCCTCTATCTATATTATGATTGAGGAGCTTTTCAACACAGGTATGCTCTCAAAGGGAGAAAAAATTCTCTGTTATGTTCCTGAGAGTGGAAGATTTTCAAGTTCACTTACACTGTTGGAGGTGGTCTGATATGAGAGAAGAGGATGTTCCACAGGAGAAGAACTCTACCTTAGACGGTAATAGAAAGGCTGTCTATGCTGTGGGCGAAGATGGACAATATACCACCGTAGCCTCTGATGGTTGGAGTGCCGAGGAGATAGTTACCTCTCAGGTTGTAGAGGAGTTTGAACGATTGGCAGATGAGGCTTTGAGTAGAGCTAAAAAAAGTTTGCTCTCTCCATTGGAGTATCATATGTACAATAACCGAATGGATTTGGCACTGCTATCTCAAACTACAGGTTTTTTTAAGTGGACAATTAAGAGGGATTTTAAAAAGAAGAATTTTGAGAAAATGTCTGATGCTAGGGCTTCTACTTATGCTTCCGTGCTAGGGATTGAGGTTGAGGAGTTGAGGGCTACTCTCTAGTTATGAAAAAACAACTACTGATACTATTATCATTAACTATTTTCAACACTGCTTCTGAACTAGACTTGGGGCTTGGAGTAGGTACACTCTACTACCCTGATTATCTTGGTTCAGATAGCAGTAGCACCTTGGTTTTCCCCTATCCATATATAGACTATCGTAGTAAAAATCTAAAGATTGACAAAGATGGACTTAAACAGCAGATATTTTCTATAGATAGTTTAAGTGTAAGAGTAAGTATGAGTGGTTCTCTCCCTGTAAAAGCTTCAAAAGCAAGAGAGGGGATGGATGAGTTAGATTTAGCTGGTGAGATTGGTCCTGCTCTGGTCTATAGTCTCTATGAGGATAGTGGGTTTTCTGTTAAGTTAGATTTGCCTATTCGTGCTGTTGTCTCTACAGATTTGGAGGGGATTGACTATCGAGGTTATATCTATGAACTGAAAGCGATGATAGAGTATGAGAGTGAAGATGGCTATCTATATCAGTTTCATACAGGTGGAGTTTGGGGGGATAGCAGGTATCATAACTATATTTATGGGGTAGAAGAGAGGTTTGTAACAGACGATAGAGACCACTACAAAGCAGAGGCAGGTTATAGTGGATACAAGACATCGTTTGGCATCTCTAAAAAGTTTGAAAAGGTATGGGCAGGGGCTTTTGTGAGACACTACACTCTAAGAGGAACTATTTTTGAAGATAGTCCACTAATGCGTAAAGACTCTGCTATATACTCTGGTGTTTTTGTCGCCTATCTTTTTGACAAAGAGTTTTCAAATAAGGTAAAACAGTGGATAGAATAATATATATATCTCCAAATGGAGAGAGAAAAGAGCTAAATTATAGTGATAGTGTAGATATAGTAGATTTTGATATGACAAAAGATAGGTTATATCTCTCTCTTCACAAAGCTTTTGAAAATGGTTCGATGCCGATACTTTATGATAAAAATATAAGCTCCATAAAACCTAGAGTAGATAGCCTAAACTTTGACAAGTTACCTGATAATACAAGTGCGATATTTTTTACATCAGGAACTACAGGTGAGCCGACAGGAGCATTGAAAAGTAGAGATAATATCACCAAAGAGTTGAAGGTGCTTAAAAATCTTTTTGCCCCTTATAATTTTGAACGCGTTATCGTTACTGTTCCTCTTATCCATATCTATGGTTTTCTAGCAGGGGTGATGTTGCCAAAAGCATTGGGGGTTGATGTGGTTTTAAAAGAGGAGTTTTTGCCTCATGAACTCATAGAGTTGGCAGAGGGTAAAAAGACACTCTGTATCACCAATCCAGTATTTTTGAAAGTCTTAAATAAGCTGAAGATAGAGGAGCAATATCCGCATATAACCTTTTTAAGCTCAACAGGAAAGTTAGACGCAGATATTGCTAAATCCTTAAATGAGAAGATAGGATGTACAATATATCAACTCTTTGGTTCAACAGAGACAGGGGGGATTGCTTATAAAGTCAATGATGAAGAGCTGTGGAGACCTCTGCAAGGTGTAGATATAGCACAAAAAGATAATCACTTGTCTGTGAACTCTCCATATATTTCGGAGTTTCTGATAGAGAGTGGTTTGATAAAAATTGAGAAACCATTTATTACAACCGATATAATAGAGATAGAGGATGGTTGTTTTAGGCTTTTAGGAAGAGAGTCTGAAATTATTAAAATCTCTGGTAAAAGAATATCTCTGCTTGAAGTTGAAAGCCTTTTAGAGAAGAGTGAATTGATAGAGGAAGCATTGGTTAAATTGGCTTATGATGTAAACTCTCATAAAGATGAGCAGTTGGAGATGAATATCGTTAGCCGAGTGGAGTTGATGAAGCTCAAAAAAGAGGTGAAGAGGATATTGCAAGATAATTATAGAAATATAAATATCAGAGCAATAGTAAAATTAGTAGATAAGATAAAGAGAAATCATATGGGTAAGAAATTAAGAATATAAATCTATTATTTCTAACAAAAATTATGTTATACTCTTTTAAAGAGGATAGAAAGTGACAAACATAGAAAATATAAAATTAGAAATTATAAAACAGCTAAAACCTCTCAATATAGACAGAATAGTTCTATTTGGTAGTCATGCCTATGGTAAACCACATCAAGATAGTGATATTGATTTGTATGTGGTAACCAATGATGATTTTATGCCACAAAGTTGGAGAGAGAAGAGTAAAATTTATCTAAAAATTGCCAATAGACTTGATGATATTATGTCAACTACTCCTGTTGATTTGATTGTTCACACCAAACAGATGTATCAAAAATTCAAAGAGTTAAATAGTAGCTTCTATAAAAATGATATACTAAGAGGTCAAGTTCTATGGCAACAAAACTAGCAAAAGATTGGCTAAAAGCATCTCTATCTGATTTGATGAATATTGAAGCTATTCTTGGCAATGATTTCTTGACACATATAGTTGCTTTTCATTCTCAACAGGCTGTTGAAAAGTCACTAAAGGCTATGATTGAAAATAGAAAAGAGAGAATCCCTAAAGTTCATTCATTACGAAAACTTATAGAGATGATGGATGAGAGTATAGAGTATGATTTGGAGTTGATTAAACTGTTGGACTCTTTGTATATTGAGTCACGATACCCTACAGATATGGGTCTGCTTCCTTATGGTAAACCTACCGTAGAGGATAGTAGAGAGTTTTATGAGTTTGCTTTGAAAGTTTTTGAGGATGTTTGTTTGAAGTTGGAGGTGGATAAAGGTGAGCTTATGCGATAGAGAAGTTTTTTTATCATCTGCCCTATGATTCTAAAATGATTATTACAATATTAAAAATTAAGGATAGATTGGAATGGGTACAATGATAAAAGATTTTAAACACAAACACTCAGCCCACTGTGAAAGTGGTGTAGCTTCACTACTCTTCAAACACCAAGGGTTAGATATTAGCGAACCGATGGCTTTTGGTCTAGGAAGTGGACTTACCTTTGCTTATCTGCCTATTGTTAAAGTCGCAGGTATGCCACTAATTGCCTATAGAACCATGCCAAAGTCTATTATCA
>NZ_JAACKB010000273.1 GCF_010892395.1 Sulfurovum sp. bin170 | reverse complement strand
TGATTAATATTAGTTGGTCAAATATTGATTTTTTATGTTTTTTCATAGTTTATATGTATGACATATTATTGCTTAATTTTCCACATGAGAATTGCTGAATCCACCATAGATACCCTTCTCATAGTAGTCATTATACTTAGTAGTTGTCGTTATATAACTCCACCTATCATACTCTTTATATCTCAATTTTTCTAACAAACTCTCTGTGCTATTATACTCACTATACTCTACATCAGGAACATGTTCATACCACAAATAGGTATCTTTCATACTATTATAGACTACTCTATTTTGCTCTTTTTGTGAACAGTCAGACTGAATTTCACTATTGCTCTTTTTGTCTCCATCGGAATATATATAGGTAGGAAAAATATCAATTTCATCCAGACTAGAGGTACCATCCGAACCTGTTTGCACATCACTACCACAACCTATAAAGAAAAGCGATAGGACTATATAATATACTGTTTTTATAAACATGGTTCAATCCTTTTTTGAGTATATCATACAGTAAAGTATCAAAAAATAATAGAAAAAAATATAATTACACAAATATATACAGATTTTAATAAGTAATAGAGAAGTTAAGCTTACCTGCTTGACAAAGAAATCTTTTTACACTATACTTTGCAAAACAAAGTACTTTGAAAAGGAAAACGATGAGTGAAAAAGAGGAAGTCTTACGACAGATAAGTGAGATAAAAAACCATCTAGTAGATAAACAGCACTTTTTTCCCTATAACTACAATGCCTGTTATATCTGGAGTATTATCGGTTTAATCTTAACTCTAACCATGCCATTGACTTATGGATATGGTGTTTTAGTAGGAACAGTTGCTGTTTTCTTGCTAATGAGTTTTGGATTTATCGCCGAGGGGATGATGACCAAAAAGGTCAATGAGAGTTATGATATTGATGATTGTACTTCAAAACAGGAGTTTATCTCCAAGAGTTTTATGATGATTTCATTTTTTCTTATCGCTATTAGTGCTGTTTTGGTTACTTATCAACTCTATATTCCTCTCTATCTAAGTTGGTTGGCTCTTATCTCGTTTGGATATTTCTTGGTAGGGTTTGTGGTTAATGTCAAAAATTTTAAAATCATGGCACAGTTCAATATCTATCTATCTGTTCTACTACTAATCATAGCAATATTTACTGATAACCTAGAGGGAAATGAATCTGTACTTTTTAGGGTAGTTCAGGTGGCTCTTCTATTAGGATTAACTATTTTTCCTGCCATCATAGCGTGGCAACAGAAAAAAGAGGAAGCGTGTAGTGTTTGACCCCATATTGCATCAAACCATCAGATCAAAATTGGTTTCACTGTTGATTAGCAATGAAAATCTACCCTTTAAGGCTCTCAAAGAGTCGCTTGGTGTTACTGATGGAAATCTCTCTAGCCATCTTAGTAAATTGGAAAAAGAGGAGTATGTAGTGATAGAGAAGACTTTTGAGGGGAAGCGACCTAAGACTATTGTGCATATTACCCCGAAAGGTCGTGAGGCTTTTGCTTTGTATATTGAGGCACTTAAAAAATTTATAGAGGAGAATTAAAATGAAAAAAACAGTACTAACAACCATATTAACGGTTACAAGCCTACTAGCAATAGAGAACCTAGAGTTAGCAAAAAAAGCTGATATTGTAACAGATGGCTTTGAGAGTTCCATAGCTCAAACAGAGATGACTCTGATAAATGCCAGTGGTCAAAAGAGTGTACGAGAGTTGGAGATGAAGACTTTGGAGGGGGAGAGTGCTGATAAAACCATCTCCACTTTTCTCTCTCCTGCTGATGTTAAAGGGACGAAAACTTTGACTCATGGACATATAGATAGAGACGATGACCAGTGGTTATATCTCCCTGCGTTGAAGAGAGTCAAGAGGATTGCTTCACGAAATAAATCAGGCTCATTTATGGGGAGTGAGTTTAGTTATGAAGATATAGGAAATCAAAATTATCAGAAGTTTACCTATGAGGGAGAGGCTGAGGAGGTTGAGTTAGATGGGGTTAAATGTTATAAAGGAGCAAGAGTTCCAAAAGATGAAAACTCTGGATATACCAAACAGATTACATGGATAGACAAAGAGAGTCTTTTGATTCAGCAGATTGAGTATTATGACCGCAAAAAAGAGTTGCTGAAAACTGCAACATTTTCAGAATACAAGCAGATAGATGGTGTTTGGCGTATGGGAAAAATAAGGATGAAGAATCACCAAAATGACAAATCCACCATCCTAATTTGGAAAGAAGACAAAATCAAAGCAGGATTAACAGCCAAAGAATTCAACTAACGAATATTAAAACAGTAGGTTCGGTAACACCGAACAAAAAAAGGTTTCGAACAAAAAAAAGGTTCCGAACAAAAAAAGGAAGAAGATGAAAAGATGTATTATCTTGTTGTGTTCGGTGTTACCGAACCTACACGGTTTTGAATATAAAGGAAACATAGGCATAGAGTCCTCCTATATAGAACACGATATAGAGAACAAAAGAGACAATCAAAATGCTGTGCGTCTTGATGCAGAGATTCAACAGAGTTTTGCACGAGGGAAAATTGTTATCAATCTCAAAGTTGTCCGTGACCTAGATGATGAAGAGCGAAGATATTTTGATTTTAATGATTTCTACTACAAACATAGTTTTGAAAATGGAGATTTGCTAATAGGTCGAAACACTAGATTTTGGGGAGCGATGGAGTTCTATAATCACACAGATGTTTTTAATACCAAAGATTGGCTAGATAATCCGTTTGATTATGATAGTAAAATAGGCTCAAAAAACATAGCCTACACACACTATTTTGATAACTCCGAACTATCGGTTATAACAAAAGTTTATGAGGAGACGCAGAGTGTTCAGGATGATAAATCGGTTAATAGATTTTTGCCCTCTATCTATAATGATAGGCTAATTACCCAAGAGGATAGAGACCGACCGACACTATATCTAAAATATAGTGGTTCAAGTGATGAGACTCAACTTGACTACTCTTTTATCTACCAAAATGGATATGACGAACAGAGATACCTAGACCCAGTGGGAACAGAGCTTAGACAACATGCCTATCTTGTCAATAAGTTAATGGGCTATGCAACGCTCGTATCAGGTGAGACCATCTACAAAACAGAGGTTTCCTATACCAAAAGTGATGATAATTTGGTCTCTGACTATGCACAGGCTAGTTTAGGTTTAGAACATACACTCTATGGTATTTGGGAGAAAAAAGATTTGGGACTTTTAGCTGAATATTATCGTTATAAATCTTATGATAATAATAAGTTTGGAGCCAAAAAGTTTGGAAATCTTTTTGATGATGATATTACGCTTGGATTTAGACTCTCTATTAATGATAGCTCTAGTTCCGAAGTTCTTGGTGGTTTGGCAATAGATAGAGACAATCAGGAGAAGATACTCTTTGTGGAGTATGATACACGGCTGTTTGAGAAGTATAAGCTTGGTTTGTCATATCAACATC
>NZ_JAACKB010000272.1 GCF_010892395.1 Sulfurovum sp. bin170 | reverse complement strand
TATTGGAAATAACTATAAATATAAAATCATGACCAATATGGTTTTAGAAGTTAAAGCCCAAGGTCGAGGAAGCCGTCAAATGTGTCGAATGGATAGATTTGGATTTCCACGAACCAAAGCGAAAGGTTCTAAAATAGTAAAAGGTTTCCAAACAGGTGATATTGTAAAAGCAGTTGTCACTAAAGGAAAAAAGATAGGAACTTATCTTGGAAAAGTTGCTGTTCGAGTTAGTGGTAATTTTAATATTACAACAACTTTAGGAACAATTCAAGGTATTAATCATAAATATTGTAAAACAATACAAAAAGGAGATGGCTATGCTTATGCAATCGCAACAATTAAATAATAACAGGTTCTACCAATTCCTCCTCGCCAAAATCATAGATTATGGACGAGGTATCCTTGGAGATAGATAATGAAACTCAAGCGACTGCAAAAATATAATACTCCCCAAAAAAGCACCTCTCAGGTATCACCACAGTATATAGATTTGTAGAGGATAGAATAGATAGATGAAATCAAACGATATAAAACTAAGCGTAATATTTGACAACGAATGCTCTTGCGAGAGCCTAACCTCTCTTTGGGGGTTCTCATGTCTAGTAGAGACAGCAGACAACACCATACTTTTTGATACAGGAAGCAATGGTAGAGTTCTACTTAAAAATATGCAGAGAAAAAAGCTTGACATCAATAGAGTGGATACCATCTTTATCTCTCATGCACATTGGGATCATATCGGTGGACTTGACTCTATCTTGGAACTCAACTCAAATATCAATATTTTTGTCACTACTCATGTCTCCAAAAACCTTGTCAGAGACCTAAATACTCTATCCAATGGAGTGACAGTGATAGGAGATGAACCCACAGAGATACTACCCTATATCCACTCTACAGGAGCGATGGGAGAGGCTAGTGAACAGTCATTCATCATAGATACAGAGGATGGATTAATCATAATAGCAGGTTGTGCTCATAGTGGGATAGAGGCTATTGTGACTAGAGCCAAGAGAGTTTTTGACAAAGAGATTCTACTACTTTTGGGTGGTTTTCATCTATTTAGAGAAGAGGAAAAGAATATTAGAGAGACTGTTAAGAGTATTAAAAATATGGGTACAAAATTCGTTTGCCCCTCTCACTGTACAGGAGAGAGAGCAAAAAAACTATTTGAGGAGAGCTTCAAAGAGAACTATATAGATGGTGGAGTTGGAGTTGATATAGATTTTGATAATGGTGTAGTTACTCCACCATCAAAACAGACTCTTCAATAAAAAAATGCTACAATGCAAAAATAGACAGATAGACCCATTTGTATATGAGGAGTTGAAGTGAGAAGAAAAGGTAGTTTGCCAATAGGGCGAAGTGATTTTAGGGAACTTAGAAGAGTTGATTGTTACTATATTGATAAAAGTTTAATCATAGAGGAGTTGATGGAGAGTAGTACACTTATCTATCTTCTCCCTCGTCCAAGGCGATTTGGTAAAACTCTGCTTCAAAGTACTTTTAGATATTTTTTTGAAAAAGATGAAGAGGATAATGAGTGGTTATTCAGAGATTTGGCAATCTATAAAACTAAAACTTTTGAGAAACATTTTGCAAAATATCCTGTGATTTATCTGACTTTTAAAGATATAAAAAGTACCACTTTTGAGGTAAATTTGGAGAAGATTTATGATTTGATAGATGGTGAATTCTCTAGGCACGAAAAAAATATTGAT
>NZ_JAACKB010000271.1 GCF_010892395.1 Sulfurovum sp. bin170 | reverse complement strand
AGCAGTTTCATGAGAGTGATAAGGTGAAGTTTATAGAGAAAATTCGTATGCTTCAATCACAATATCCAAATAATCATGTAATATCTATCTCTCTACTAGCAAATCAAATTACTAGCCAAGAGGAGGATAGAAACAGAGCAACAGCCAAAATTTTCAATGATAACTTTGTAACCCAAGAGAGTATAGATGTGGGTGATATACCTACTACGCTATACTTCTCACCTTTTACAATGCTATATCAGCAGTATAAAAATATTCTGGATGACAAGATAACACTACTTATAGGTCTTTTTGATAGGAAACTATTTATGATGTTTGCTACATCGGACAAGATTCATCAGAGTTGGACTATAGGTACAAGAGGTCTGACAGAGAAACAGGTTGCAGAGAGAGTATATAAGAGTATGCAAGCCTATTATAAGATTTCATATAGTTTTGCTGACCATATAGAGATGCTAGTCTCTGATGACTCTCCTAAACTTCTGAAAGTTTTGAGAGAGGAGTTATCTCTTCATATTGAGCTTCATCAAAATAGTATTCATAATCTACTGCACAATATGGCATCTAGCCAAGAGATGGCAGGAAGTTCTTATATCAAATCATTTAAAAAAATAGAACTCTCTCCTAGAAGTGTGCAAAATAGAGTAGTTGATAGTTCTAATGAGACTCATAGTGAAATTAAAAATAGTAACTTGTCTCAAAAACAGAATCTAAATGATATTAAGATAAAAGGTGATGAAAACAGAGGTCTTTTTAACTCTATAAAATCTATCTTTGCTGGTTCATCTATGACATCTGCTGTGCCACTGTTGATTGTTTTGGCAGTTGGTAGCTTCTTTTCTATAAAAAATGGTACAATCTTAAATAAGATTTCCCAAAAAAGTATGCAAATTTCTGCACATCAAACGAATCTTGATTTGACAACAGTTTCACAAAAACTATTCAAAGCTATGGGGAAGAATGGTGAACTGAAAATTGCAACAATATCCACAAAAGAGATTGATATTAGAGGTGTGGTTTGGGGTATTGAACCACTTAAAAATAGTCTTAGTAAGTTGTATAAAAATGGTAAGTTTGTTATAAAACCACTTGAAAACTTTAAGACAGAGTTCTCTTTTACCGCAAAGTAGAGAAGAGGAAAGCATGAATATAAAAACACTGTCACCAATAACAAAAATTTGGTTCATTATATCACTATTAGTACTGCTATTATGGGTTATTCCGAATGTAGTCTCTTATTATAAAAATCAGAAACTCTATGCTAAAAAAGTAGTTCAGATAGAGAAACTAGATAAACGGGAGAATAGTTTTGGTATAAAAAACTTCCATTCAGAGGTATTTAAATCAGATGCAGAGGAGTATTTTGATAAAGTTGATGTAATCTCATCTTCTGATAACAGTTACAAAGTTACTATTTTATTTGCTAAGGAGTCTCTACCTAAGTTTCATACTTTCTTAAAAAATATATCTCTAAATTATAGAGTTTCTGTTGAAAATAGTATTGTATATAAAGAGATGAACAAGTCTATGAGAGTCAATATAGTTGTGAAACCTTTTTAGGTTCTAATCTCTTATGATAGTAGTACCCTCTAACTTTTGAGGGTATTTTAGCGATGCGACAAGCCTCTTTAAATTTTTTGGGCATTACCTCTTTTAGATAGGGTGCGATATATATTTTATCTTCAACTATCTCAACAGCCCATAATCCACCAAATACCATAGAGTTTTCATTTGCCAACTCTGCTCTCTGTGCAGATGAGAGTAGATAACCTAATTTTTTTAGATATTTATCAACCACACGAGATATAATCATATGGTTATCTATCTCTAAAATATATAGTTCTTTATGGTTAAAAACTTCTCTATATCCACTTAACAAAACCTCTTTGTCTATCTGTAAATATTCAAAACTCTTTTGAATACCATTTTTATATTTCTCAATAAGTTTATCAGAAAAATTATTTCTAAAATAGTTTCTCTCATACTTCTCATCGCTATTGCTCTCATCTATGAAATATCGGTAACCATTCTCATCCAAATAATTCATAAGCTCATCTTTGGAGTGATGAAGAATAGGACGAATTAGAGTATATTCTTTTCGTTTGGATATAGATTCAAGACCTAGAAGTTCACTTGTCCCTGCCCCTTTAGTCAGACGCATTAAAAACCACTCTAGTTGGTCATTCAGTTGATGTGCAGTAATTAGATTCTCATAATTGTGTTCTTCCATTAATTTATCAAAAAAACTATATCTAAAATCTCTAGCATTTTTTTCAAAGTTACTACTAAAAGAGGGAGCTTTTGTGATATAGGATTTGAGGTTATATTTTTGGGCTAAATCTATAGCATATCTCTCCTCCTCTTCGCTCTGTTTCCTCATTCCATAGTTGATTAGAGCTATATCAAAAGAGATATTGTTCTCTTGGAGTAGAAAAAAGAGAGCAGAGGAGTCCACTCCTGCTGAAAAAGCAAGGAGGTTTTTTCTATCTTGCAGTAAAAAGAGATTAGATAGTCTTAATAAGTGTTCCAAGCAACCTATCTCCTACTAGTTCAGTAATCTTAGCCTCATAAAGACCTCCAAACTCAATCTTCAAATCAGAAGTATCATTTATCAAAACATCCCCATCTATATCTTTTGCCCAAAGTGTAGGTCTAGCTGATAGAATATACTCATGCTCATCACTCTTGCCATCAAGTATTACTTGAATGGTTTTTCCAATCATATTTTTTAATGATATTTGAGTAGTCTCATAAGCTATATCTTCTAGTACTTCAACTCTATCCTCTATAATCTCTTCCTCCACAGGTTTCATTGTAAACGCTGGGGTTGTCTCTTCATTGGAGTATAAAAAGACATTAAATCTATCAAAGTTAAACTCTCTTAGGAACTCACAAACTCGCTCAAATGCCTCATCACTCTCCCCTGGATGACCAGCTATAATAGATGTACGGATAAAGGCATCTTTTTTAGACTTCATATGCTCTAGTAGCTCTATGGTTTTCTTCTCTCCAAAACCTCTTCTCATAATCTTTAAAATAGCATCATCTATCTGTTGAATAGGCATATCATAATAGGTCTCAAAAATTTTAGAGTCAGCAATAGCATCAATCAGTTCAAACGAAGTGGTACTGGGGTAGAGATACAAGATTCGTGCTATTTTTACACCATCTATAGGCTCAACTGTCTTGATAATATCTATCAATCCATCTTTTAGTCCAATATCTCGTCCATAGCTAGAGGAGTCTTGGGAGATAAAACTAAACTCATAAAAGCCTTGTGCCACCAGAGCTTTGACCTCTTTTTCGATAGATAGAAGGGTACGAGAGTGGAGTTTTCCTTTGAAACTAGGTATTGCACAGAATGAACAGGCTTGGTTACACCCCTCTGCCATTTTGATATAGGCATGAGTGTTTGACCCTGTAATGACTCGTTTTGAATTCTCATTTGCCAAATAGACCTCTGGAGAGAATGTTGCTCCTCTTTTTTGAGCTATTAATTTATCTATCTGCTCATAATCTCCTACACCAGTAAAAATATCAACCTCTGGTAAATCCCTCTGTAGCTCCTCTTGGTATCGTTCAGTCAGACAACCACTCACCACCAAAATAGAGTTCTCTTTTCGATCTTCATGTAAATTTAAAATCGTATTGATACTCTCCTCTTTTGCAGCATCTATAAATCCACAAGTATTGACTATAATTACATCGGCAGTTGAGGCATCATCAGAGATTTCATACTCTCTTAGCCTACCCAACATAACCTCCGAATCGACAAGGTTTTTTGTACAGCCAAGGCTTACTAGGTGTAGTTT
>NZ_JAACKB010000270.1 GCF_010892395.1 Sulfurovum sp. bin170 | reverse complement strand
TTTATTAAAAAAACTATTTTTCAATAGAGTATCGACTACTCTTATACTACTAATATTGGGGTCTAATATAGTTATAGCAGATAGTATACAAGAGCAGTTAGATAGTATTATACTAATAGATGAATCAAGTAAAAGTGATATGAGACAGCATACTATTGTAGGTTGTGACAACACTCTAAAGATTGATGAGGTGAAATGTTCAAAAAAGAGGGATACAAATGACTCCTCAATCAAAATAGAAAATCTACCAAAGAGTGATAAACTAGATAATGCCCAAAATGAAGAGATGGAGAAGATTAAAAACCAACTCAATGATATTGTTAAACAACTAGCCGAGCTAAAAATGGTCAAAGAGAATAACAAAGAGCTAAGGGAGCAACTTAGAAAAATAACCCTTATTCAAAAACTTATTAACCACGATAACGATAGCATAAACAGAGCAAAAGAGATTAAAGTCCTACAAGTAAATAGTGACCATATTATAGTCAAAGTACAAGAGGGTGAGAGTCTCTCAAAATATGCCCAAAAGTACTATGGTGATAGTCGTAAATATCATGCTATACATAGAGCAAATCACGATAAAATTGATAAAACTCTTCAGATATATATAGGTGACGAGCTTATAATCCCTACCTCCATCTCTTTTAAATATAAAGAGGAAGTTATCATATCAAAAAAAGAGAAGAATAATCTTTCTAACGAGAAAATCCAAGAAATCGTTATACCTTTAGATGATAATGAAAATAGTGTCGTAGAAGAGGTTGTATATGTGGAAGAGGAGTTTGTTAAGATAAAAGTAGAAAAAGAGGTTGATATATTTCAACTTGCAATAAAATACTATGGAGATGAAAAAGAGTATTATCGTATCTATAATGCGAACAAAAACATTATTGAAGCCGATTTAAAATTAGAAGAGGGGATGGAATTGAGAGTTCCTACTCTAAAATAAGATAATTTTTACTATAATTTCACCTAATTTATTTGAGGATTTATCATGTTTTTTGTTATCATTAAAACCATTCACCTATTTGCTGCATTTATATACGGAGGTTTCCTAATCACAGACAACCTCTTCCTAAACAAAATGCCTAGAAATCTAAATGAGGATGAGCATAAAAAAGCTAGAGAATCATTTATGATGTTCGTACGAAAAGTAGTACCACCTAGCCTAATAGTAGCTGTCCTAACGGGTCTATATCTCATCAGTCAAGTTTTTGGGAGCATTGGCGAAGATGGAATGACAACATTTCAGATGATGCTATCACTAAAAGCATTTTTGGGTATTTGGCTTGGTATTAGAGGGTTCAACCAAGTATATCTAAAGATACAACCACTAGTTTTCAAGAGTCATGTTTTACCATTTGCTTTTGTTGTGACGATTATCTTTTTATCTCAGTTTATGTATTTAGGGTGAAAATCCCTTTTTCCACTTCTCTAGCTCTTTTTTTAGTTTGCTTAATTTTTTTATTCAATTCATTTAATTATTTTACAAAGTGAATCTTGAATAATCCCTAACTCTTCACTACTCAAAACTGATAACTTCTCTTTAACTCTTGTCTTTGACAATGCTCTTATCTCATAGATACAAGCATCACAATCTCTCTCTAGTTTATCTCTGGAAGTAATCAAAAATCTATATGGTAAAGCGTCCTTTTCAATAACAGTAGATAGAGGTATAACGATAACAGTATTCAGTATCTCATTCTCCTCTTGGTCACTCAAAACTATAGCAGGTCTCAATTTTCCAATCTCACCTCCCTTTGCTGGGTTAAAATTGACTAAACATATATCCCCTCTATTTAATTCCATCATCAACAGCTCCATCACCAACTATATCTTTGGCACTTGCATCAGCCACTCTTTTTAGCAGTTTTCTCTTCTCTTCTCTCTCCAAAGCTTCTAAAAAAATCTCAAATTTTTCTTTTAGTACATTTGGTACAAAATATCCCATACCCTCTCTTTTTCTACCATTTACAATATGAACAACTTGATTGGTTTTGAAAAATGTAGATGAGTTTCTTAGGTCTGCTAATGTTACTTCAATCATACTTTATCCTTTCACTAATTGGTTTTACAAATCATTATAGCATAATAGAGTAAATGATAATTAAATTTTTTAAGATAGAAACTTCTATCACCTTATTCTAAACCGAAATCTAAACACTCAACCATAAGCTACCCATAACTCATGGCTAAATATTTCACATCTATACGAATGAAAAAATAAAAATATGATAAAATCCCATTAAAATTTTAAGGATTATAAAATGTCAAAAAAAACCCTAATCATCGGTGCAGGTGGAGTTGGTAATGTTGTAACATTTAAGTGTGCTATGAATGCAGAGAGTTTTGGAGAGATTACTCTAGCTAGTCGTACGCTATCTAAATGTGATGCTATTGCAAAAAATATACTTAACAAAACAGGTATAGAGATAAAAACAGCACAGATAGATGCTGACTTTGTAGAAGATATGGTGGTACTATTTGGTGAGATAGAGCCTGATATAGTTATCAATGTTGCTCTGCCGTATCAAGATTTGACTATTATGGATGCTTGTACCAAATGTTGTATTGATTATCTTGACACTGCCAACTATGAACATCCTGATACAGCTAAATTTGAGTACAAAGAGCAGTGGGCTAGAGATGCACAGTTTAGAGATGCAGGTATTATGGCTCTTCTTGGAAGTGGTTTTGACCCTGGGGTGACCAATGTCTTTTGTGCTTATGCCCAGAAACACTACTTTGATGAGATTCACACTATAGATATACTAGACTGTAATGATGGTGACCACGGCTACCCATTTGCAACTAACTTCAACCCTGAAATCAATCTGCGTGAGGTTTCTGCCAAAGGTAGATACTGGAAAAATGGAGAATGGATAGAGACAGAACCGATGGAGATAAAAAAGGTTTGGGACTATCCAGAGGTCGGAGAGAGAGACTCATATCTGCTCTATCATGAGGAGATGGAGAGCTTAGTCAAACATATCAAAGGTCTGAAACGAATCCGATTTTTTATGACATTTGGAGAGAGTTATCTAACCCATATGAGATGTCTTGAAAATGTAGGAATGTTGGGAATCAAAGAGGTAGAACACAGAGGTCAAAAGATAGTACCGATGGAGTTTCTAGCCACTCTGCTCCCTGACCCTGCCTCTCTTGGTGTACGAACAAAAGGAAAAACTAATATTGGTATCTACGCCAAAGGGATAAAAGATGGCAAAGAGAAAACAGTCTATATCTACCAAGTATCTGACCATGAGAAGTGTTACCAAGAGGTGATGAGCCAAGGGGTAAGTTATACTACAGGAGTTCCAGCGATGATAGGAGCTAAACTTATGCTAGAGGGGAAATGGCAAGGCAAGGGTGTTTTTAATATGGAAG
>NZ_JAACKB010000269.1 GCF_010892395.1 Sulfurovum sp. bin170 | reverse complement strand
TAGAGGGTAGATTTCTACTTGTAGGTACTTCAGCCATTGGTCTAGCAGACATTAAGGCTACACCTATGGATCCTCTTATGCCAGGGGTAGAAGCTCATGCCAATGTTATAGACTCTATTTTGGCAAATGATTTTATATCTATACCCAATGATGCTCCTGTTATCAATCTACTCATAATTGCTCTAACTGTACTATCTACTGCGTTGATATTTTATTTCTTAACTAGCTGGTTGATAATACCTGCGTGGATAGGATATATTTATGGTATGTATCTTCTATTTAATATGCTACTTTTTGGTGAGGGAATTATCGTAAATATAATCTTTCCTCTATTGACCTTTATATTAACTACTTTTATAATCTTACTTATGCGTTTTATATTTGCAAATCGTCTCAAACAACAGTTTCAAGAGGCATTTTCACGCAAAGTATCTCCTGCTGTAATGCACGATATTATGACCAATGAGACCAAAAATCTTTTAGAACCAAAAGAGAAATTAGTTACTATATTCTTTAGTGATATTCGCTCATTTACCTCTATATCTGAGAGTATCGGTAATCCTACAAGATTAATATCACTATTAAACAAATATATGACTCCTATGGTAGAAAATATAGTAGCCCATCATGGTACTATTGATAAGTTTATTGGTGATGCTATTATGGCATATTGGAATGCACCAACTGATGTCAAAGACCATCCAGATATGGCTGTACAGAGTGCCTTGGAACAACTAGCTATGTTAAAAGAGTTAAATGTAGATATAGAAAAAGAGTATCAAACTACCATAGATATTGGTATAGGTATCCATGTAGGAAGTGTCACCATCGGAGAGATGGGTGCTAGTGGGCGTTCTGATTATACTATCATCGGAGACAATGTAAACCTAGCATCGAGACTAGAGGGGCTATGCAAACCTTATGGAGCAAAACTCATCATATCAGAAGCTACCAAAGATTTACTAAAAGAAGATTATATATTTAGAGAGCTTGATAAGGTCAGTGTAAAGGGTAAAACAAGCTCACTAATTATCTTTGAAGTTATCTCAAGAGGAAAAGAGATAGAAGATAAGAAAAAAGAAGAGTTAGAAGAGTATAATAAGGCTTTATTACTATATCGAAATGGTAGTTTTATTGATGCAAAAATAGCTTTTGAGATACTTAATGATAAGTACTCTACTCACCTATACCAAATGTATCAAGAGAGATGTACTCTACTAGATAGTAAAAATATCAAAGACTTCGATGGCATATTTGCCTTCAATACTAAATAGAGGATAGATAATGATTGACTATATTAAATTTTTGGGTGCAAACGGAGCAAGAACCAAAGACAAAGGTTCAACTTCTATCCAAATCTCCAAAAGAGCTGTGATTGATGCTGGTAATCTTATATGTGGACTAGGAGAGAATATGGTAGATATTGATACTATATTCCTAACCCATCCTCACCTTGACCATATTTGCGATATTCCATTTTTGGCAGATGAAGTAATATGGAAAAAAGATAAACCTATCAAAGTTTATGGTCTTAAAGATACAATTGACTCTATCAAAAATCATATATTCAACAATCAAATATGGCCAGATTTTACTCAAATCAAGTTTCCAAATAGTGATAAATCTGTCATAGAACTAATCATTTTAGAGATAGATACTACTTATGATATGGATGATTTTACGATAACACCCATAAAGACAAATCATACAGAGGGAAGCTGTGGATATGTCATCAAACAGTCCAATCAAGGTATATTTGTCACAGCAGATACATACTGTAGTGATATTATTTGGGATAGACTAAACAATGACGACACTATCCATACACTATGTATAGATGTCTCTTTTCCATCTCAATATGATAAACTAGCCAAAGATAGCAAACATCTCACTCCAAAGCTACTTCAAGCAGAGCTTCAAAAACTTACTAGAGAAATGAATATATATATTATGCACATCAAACCATCTTTTGCAGACAAGATATATGAAGAGGCAAAAGAGTATAATGTCCTAAAAGGAAATGGCACAATACTACAAGATGGAGATATTATATATTTTGATAGATTAAAAGCTTAACTTTAATCCTCTTCCAAATAATATTGTTTAAACTGTTCTTTATTACCTCTTTCTGATACAAATAAAGATTCTGCTTCCTTATTGGTATGTACCAACATATCAATAGATAGAAAGTCATTTTCTTTTGTTGTATTATAATGATAAATTTTTATTTTTGTAGGAGTTTCATTTAGTTGATAACATTTGTCTGCACCAATAAAATAGTCTCTTATCATACCAACTATTTTATAATAAGCACTACCATCATTCATAATAAATAGTTTTTTGTCTAAAAGATAGTTATCTAATTTCTCTTGAAGTACTTCTACTTTATTTTCTTTAGAATTAGTAATTTGTTGTTTTGTTTTATTTTTTTTCAATGAATTATTGAGTAGGGTAGCTAATATCTTAGCAAACT
>NZ_JAACKB010000268.1 GCF_010892395.1 Sulfurovum sp. bin170 | reverse complement strand
CGATTCCGAAAATGCAAATTGCATATAAGGAAACGATGGCTTCAGCCTCGCTAATTCATTGGCATTGGGCTAAAGCCATCGGTTCCTAGTTTTGCAAGATTTTTATTAAAGAACTTTTATAATTAGGAGAGAGAATTGAAAAAAATAGTTACAGCTCTATTGCTATTTAGCCTTATATTATCTGCTAAAACGCCTATGATAGAGAAGTCTGATAGCAAAAGTTGGGGTATAGAGGTAAATCCTTTTGGTCTCTTATCACTCCTCGCTTATGATGATGACGAAGATGAGTATGGTGATGCAGAGGATGAGGGGAGAGGTTTTTCAGCCACTATCAGCTACTTTGATAATGAAAATGGGGTGGAGATTGCTATCCCTATTTTTTATATGGAAGAGAATTATTGGGGTTGGCATGATGCTCATCCTCACCAAACATACCATACAAATATTAGTCTAAACTACAGAAAATTTCTTGGAAACAGGACAAAAGGTTTCTACTACGGAGGGTTTGGTGTCTATTCGCATCTCAACGGTAAAGTAAAGAACGATACCCGTTACGCCAAGGTAGACAAGTTTGGTATGGGAGCAGAGATTGGGTTTAGAATTATGAATCCTGATGGTGATTGGTCTGTATATTGGGGACCAGCATTTCGGATGGGTGGCTATTTTGGCTCTGACAATGACCTCTTTGTTGAGGATACATTGGGAATGACTCTTTATGACAAGCAGTTCTTTTGGGATATTGATTTTTTGAAAATCGGTGTTAGATTTTAGGAGATGGAATGAGAAAAAAAATTTTAATGGTATCTATATTGATATTGGTCTTAGGTGGTTGCAGGGAGTATCGAGATGACCCTGCTTGTTCGCAGTATGAGTATATGTCGTTTGAGAAGCTTAGAGCCTCTGTTGCGATTGAGGAGCCAAGAGAGATTGATAAGGCAGGTAAAATCTATATCTATGGGGATACTCTGCTAGTAAATGAAAAAAATAGAGGTGTACATGTTATTGACAATAGCGACAAATCAAATCCTATCTCAAAAGCATTCATCAAGATATATGGAAATGTGGATATCGCTGTCAAAGATGGTTATATGTATGTTGATAGTTTTATGGATCTGTTGGTGTTTGATATTAATAATATCGAGGAGATAAAAGAGACTAGTCGAAAAGAGGATATTTTTGCTTATGACAGGTATCAGATGTTTGACTTTTATGATGAGTATCAACTTGAGAGCTGTGGTTTTGACCTAGAAAAAGGTGTGCTAATAGGAGTTAACAATGAAACAGAGTAGTTTAATCTTTTTGGTCTTACTCTTTTTTGCAGGGTGTGGGATGTCAGGTTCTAGCAGTGATTCATCAAGTTCAACATCAGTAAACACTGCAGGGGCATCGGCTGATTCATCTACTAGAAGTGGTCAAGGTGGTTCTCTGGCAAGATTTGCAATCTCTGGTGACTATCTCTATACTTTGAACGATAGAGAGATGAACATCTTTGATATTCAAGATGCATCAGAACCAAGAAAAGCTTCAAAGATTCATGTGCCTTGGGATGTGGAGACTATATTTTCATATAAAGATTATCTCTATATAGGGTCTAGTTCTGGGATGTATATCTATGATAACTCTATCGCTGTCCAACCTACACATTTGACAGACTTCACCCACGCTCAGAGTTGTGACCCTATTGTGGTCTCTGATGATATAGCTTTTGTGACTCTAAATACAAGAAACTGTTGGTCTGCCGATAATAGCATAAATAGACTAGAGATAGTGGATGTTCAAGACCCCAAAAGTCCAAGATTGATACAGACAGTAGATATGTGGGCTCCGACAGGTCTAGGTGTAGATGGCTCAAACCTCTTTATCTGTGATGGTGATTCGGGACTAAAGATATTTGATATTAACAAATCAGATAATAATGGTACAGTAGATGTGCTTGTAGAGCTAAAAGATAGCTATGGTGAGATAGATTGTTATGATGTGATTGCTTATGATGAGAACCTGATTGTCTCAAATCGTGATGAGATTCGTCAGTTTGATTATAGTTCATTTCCTATGGAGGAGTTGGGGAGGATTAAGTGAGAGTAGGGTGCTTTCCTACTAGACTTCTTTCAAAACTAGGAACCGATGGCTTTAGCCTCGTCTTATTCGGGACTAAAGTCCAATTACGATTCTTATTTTTTTGGAAACGGAGAGTTTACTCCCGAACAGCGGAGGCAGAGCCTTCCGATTCCAAGTTTTCCAAGTTATAATTCCTTAATTCATTGGCATTGGACTAAAGTCTCCGATTCCAAATGAGTTTTGAAAGAAGTTCACTCTTTTTTCTCAGTAACAAAAGCCCATATAAACCAAGCTAGACCAAGAGCTATAAAGGGGATACTCAACATCTGCCCTGTGCTAAATGCTAAATCTGTGGTATAGTGTGCCTGTTTAGTTTTGACAAACTCAAGAAAGAATCTTGCTGTGAAAATGGTCAAGAAGAATAGGGCAGGTAGTATTTTGGTTGCAAATGATGGTTTCACTACTCTATAAACAAAAAGTAACAGAATGAAAACAGACATATATGTAAGTGACTCATAGAGCTGAACTGGATGTCTAGGTAGTTCATCTAATCTTTGGAAGACAATAGCCCAAGGAACATCACTAGGTATACCAACTATCTCGGAATTCATAAAGTTTCCTATACGGATAGCCGTAGCAGAGAGTGCCGCAGGAATAGCAACTCTGGATAGTAACCAAAAATAGGACTCTTTATGGTGTTTTGCAAAGAGCCAAACAGCTATGAGTACCCCTATGACACCTCCATGACTTGCCAAGCCACCTTCCCAAATAGCTAAGATTTTAAGTGGATTGGCGAAAAAGAAGCTAGGTTCGTAGAAAAAGCAGTGAACCAATCTAGCACCAATTGCTGCACCAGCGATAATATAGACAAAGAGAGACTCCAAAACCTCAGGGTCTCTACCTTCGCGTTTATAAATCCAAGTGAGTATATATAAACCAACAACAAACGAACCAACAAATAGAAGACCATACCAATATAGTTGAATCGGTCCTATCTCTAATAGGATAGGATTTGCATTCCATACAAAATGTTCCATAGAGTTTTACCTTTTTGGGAATTATACACAAATATATTTAAATCCAAAAAGGCTGATATGAGCCTTGGTTAATATCTAGAATAAAACTCACTTGACATTGGGAACAAATGTTTACTATAATACTATTAATTGTTTTTATAAAGGAGTTTGTAATGTCAACAATTAAAAAAGGTACAAAAGAGCTTATTTTAGAGGTTTCTTTAAGGCTCTTTTCCTCTTATGGGTATAAATCTACTACCGTTAGAGATATTGCCAAGGAGGTAGGAATAACACAAAGTGGTCTCTACAATCATTTTAAAAACAAAGATGCTATCTTGGACACACTGATTAGTCGTTTGATGAATTCTGCAATTGTGAAGATATTCGAAGAGAAAGATATAGAGAGTTTGGCTCAAACTGGAAAATCTATGCTCTTCTCGATAGCCACTACTTTTAAACTAATTAGCTTTGATAAGGAAAATGAAGCACTATCAAGGCTTCTCATGCAGGAGTTATATAGAAATAGTAAAATTAGAGATACTTATAATGAGCATTTTTATCAAAAAAATATAAAAAAGTTATCTTCGGTATTTTTTCTTATGATGCAAAAAGAGAAAATCAAACAATCTGACCCACTAATGTTAGCAAATGAGTTTTTTGCCCCCCTATTCTTCTATCAGATGCAAGTGCATCTACTTAAAATAGATAATAAATCAACCTCTTCTCTGGTTACAATGTTTGAAAAACATGTTGATTATTTTTGGAAGAATATTAAGATAACTCAATCTGTGAAATAATAAAATTTCACACTACAGCAGTATATCCCTCTGCCCTTTACTGTTTGGAGCTGACAAGATTCCCATCTCTTGAAGTTGCTCAATAATATTTGCAGAACGATTATATCCTATCTGTAGTTTTCTCTGTAGATAAGAGATTGAGGTCTTTTGGTCAGTCAAAATAACCTCTTTTGCCTGTTCATAAAGCTCATCAAGCTCTCCGATTATACCTTTTCCTGTAAGTGAATTGCTCTCCTCTGCCACCAAATACCTCTCATCATAATCAGGAGGTCTCTGCTCTTTTAAAAACTCTACTATCTCCTCTATCTCCTCTTCGGAGTTCCAAGGAGCATGTAGACGCACTAGACCATTCGACCCTGGAGGGGTAAATAGTGCATCACCCCTTCCAAGAAGGGAATCAGCCCCTAAAGCATCCAAAATAACTTTGGAGTCTATTCTTTGCCCTACCCTATAACTAAGTCTTGCTGGAAGATTTGCTTTAATTATTCCTGTTACAACATCCACACTTGGTCTCTGTGTTGCAACTATTAAGTGTATTCCACTAGCTCTTGCCATCTGTGCTAGTCTTGCTATAGAGTACTCAACATCTTTACCACCAGTCATCATTAGGTCGGCTAATTCGTCGATTACTACTACTATGTATGGCATCGCTTCGATACCTCTCTTTTTGGCAATTTTATGATTGTAGTTTTCGATATTTTTAGTTCTACTCTCTGCCATTAGAGAATATCTTCGCTCCATCTCTGCTACCATATTTGCTAAAGCAGCTATAGCTTTTGTAGCATCTGTAATCACAGGAGTAAGAAGATGAGGAATATCATTATATATGGACAACTCTAGCATCTTAGGGTCTATAAGCATCAATTTTAAGCTATCGGGGTCATTTCTGTATAATAGCGAAAGTATCATCGCATTTATACCGACTGATTTACCAGAACCTGTTGTACCTGCTATAAGTAGATGTGGGAGCTTTTTCAAATCGGTTACAAATGGATTACCTACAATATCCTTACCCATAGCCATAGTTAATGGTGACTTGGAGTTGGTAAATATCTCATTCTCTAAAATATCACGCAGATAGATAGTATCAAAGCTATCATTTGGTATCTCTATCCCTACAACATCACGCCCTGGGATGGGTGCTTGTATACGGATTGTCTCTGCACTCAAAGCCATAGCCAAATCATCTTGTAGGTTCATGATTTTTGAGACCTTTACATTTGGAGCAGGTTTAAACTCAAATGTAGTAACCAGTGGGCCACTATATGTTCTATAGACATCACCCTCTATTTTAAACTGTCTAAGCTTATCTAGCAACTCCCTTATCTTTCTATCTATCTCTGCTTCATTTATCTTTCTTGATGTTTTAGGAGCTTTCTGTAAAAAATCCAACTTAGGCAAAATGAAATTTTTTGGTTTTTTTAGCTCTCCTCGTTCTATTTGATTTAAAAGTTCTCGATTCTCTTCTAGCTCTTCAACTATATTTCTTGTTACTGTTGGCTCCTCTTTTTCTATCTGTTCATCTTCAATAGTTATATTTTCAAGAAGACTGTTTTCGTTCGATTTCATCGAACCTACGGGGTTTTTTGTTCTCTTCTTTTTGTGTGTAATCTTTTTGGGTCTTTTTTGCTTTAAATTTAGACTACTTTCCTCTCTTTGTCCTCTTCCTCGTGATACTATTGTGGTCATAACCTCAGTGCTTTGTCTATCAAAAAATGGATTGTCAAATTTTGATAAAAAATTTTTGATACTCTCTATAATAAAATCCTTGCCCTCTATAATCTTTCTATAGGCAAGTCGTAGCTCTGGTATCTCATCATAGAGCAGTACAAGAGAAACCATGAGAGTCAGTAGCCACAGTAGCCACATACCAGCTTTTCCTATATATGGCAATAGAAATAGTTTCAGAGTTGTTCCTACGCTACCACTCTGATTAAACTCTAGCGTCAATGATTGTAGGATAATCAATGAGATAAAGAACATCATCCATCCTACAAAAAAATCTACTTTTTGAAACAGGTCTTTATTTTTATATAGTCTATAGAGTGGATAGAGCAAAATAAGCAGGTCAATATATGCTAAATAACCAAATAGATTTAAATTTGACTCCCCAAATACTCTACCAATATTACCCACCATATCCGTAGAGTGAAAAATAGTTGAAAAAGCACCATAGACAAAGAGAATAAAGATAATAATAATAGAAATATACACAAAAACTCCAAAAAGAATAATTTTATAAAATTATAACAAATTTTTGT
>NZ_JAACKB010000267.1 GCF_010892395.1 Sulfurovum sp. bin170 | reverse complement strand
ATTTATTGTTATTTTCTGATTATAGAGATATTTTCTTAGAAGTATATTCTCTTTTTTGAGTTCATCTATAGAGTCTGCCTGTTTTGTATATCTCTCCCATGTACTATTGACTTGGTTAGTGATATTTAGATACCACTCTTTTATAGGGAGTGTAACAAGAGAAAATCTCTCTTGAAATCTCTCCTCCTTTTGAAAAAGAAAAAGAGAAGCCAAAGAGAGCAGTATAACAAAAATTAGCTTTTTATTCATCATAGGCTGTGTGTTGTAGTAGGTCTATCTCTTCTAGTGCTTTACCAGTACCATTTGCAACAGCTAGTAGAGGGTCTTCACAGACATAAACAGGAAGCTTTACTATGTTTGATAGGTATTTATCTAGACCTTTAATCAATGCACCACCACCTGTAAGAACAATACCATTCTCAACAATATCACCTGCTAAATCTGGTGGAGTATCCTCTAACACTAGTTTGAGTGCTTCACCAATCTCTTTGATTGGTCCTTTCATCGCCTCTCTCATATGCTCAGAGGTAATCTCTACAGCCGTAAGCAGTCCTGTTACTTGGTCACGACCCTTTACATTTGTATGAAGCTCCTCTTCAAGTTGAATAGCTGTACCGATTTTTATCTTTATCTCTTCAGCTACTCTATCACCAATAAGTAGGTTAAAGTTCTTTTTCATATAGTCGATAATCGATTTGTCTAACATATCACCAGCAACTCTAATCGATTTACTCTGAACCAGTCCACCAAGTGAAGTGACACCAATCTCTGTTGTTCCTCCACCAATATCAACGACCAAGTTTCCATTAGGCTCTTTTACAGGAAGTCCTGCACCAATAGCGGCCGCCATTGGCTCCTCTATGAGGTATACCTCTCTAGCTCCTGCAGACATAGCTGACTCTTTGACAGCTTTTCTCTCAACTTGTGTTAGACCAAAAGGAACACAGATAATGATTCTAGGTGAGAATAGACCTTTTCTGTTGTGAACTTTTTCTATAAAATAACGAATCATCATCTCTGTAACATTAAAGTCAGCGATAACACCATCTCTCATAGGTCTGATAGCTTTGATGTTCCCTGGCGTTTTACCTACCATATCTTTTGCCTCTTGACCCACTGCTAGAATATCTTCTCTACCATGTCTGTCGTACTGAATTGCAACAACTGATGGTTCATTAATTACAATTCCTCTACCTTTAACCAAAACTAGTGTATTTGCTGTTCCTAAATCGATTGCTAAATCGTTAGAAAACATACCTAAAATCTTTTTTAACATCTACTTATCTCCTTTTCCCTATGCTGATTTTGAATTTTTTATATATATCGGTTTGACACTACTGTTATCAATAACATCCTCTGTAACAACAATCTCATACCCCTCTAGCTCTGGAAGCTCATACATTATATCAAGTAATGCCTCTTCCATGATTGAGCGAAGTCCTCTGGCTCCCGTTTTACGATTGATAGCTTTTCGTGCAATAGCTTTTAGTGCATCATCATCAAATGATAGTATAGCATTATCTATCTCAAATAACTTTTGATACTGTTTAACAATTGAGTTTTTAGGCTCAACTAAAATTCGTATCATATCATCTAACATTATTGGTTCTAAAGTTGCCGTAACATGAAGTCGTCCAATCAGTTCAGGGATAATCCCAAATTGAACTAAATCACTTGACTCTATAAGGTGCATTACAGACTCATTCTCTATGTTACTCCGTTTTGTCTGACCAAAACCAAGCTGATTGGCTCCCAATCGTTTTCGTATAATCTCCTCTATACCATCAAATGCACCACCACAGATAAAGAGAATATTAGCTGTATCAATCTGTAAAAAATCTTGATTTGGATGTTTTCTTCCACCTTTTGGTGGGATATTTACAACTGAACCTTCGATAATTTTTAGAAGTGCCTGTTGCACTCCTTCTCCAGATACATCTCTAGTAATAGAGCGATTTTCACCCATTCGTGCTATCTTATCCATCTCATCAATGAAGATAATTCCTCTTTGAGCCTTCTCTACATCACCATCTGCTGCTTGAAGTAGTTTGGTGAGAATATTTTCAACATCTTCACCTACATACCCAGCTTCTGTCAGGTTAGTAGCATCAGAGATAGCGATAGGCACATCTAAAAATCGTGCAATTGTCTGTGCCAAAAGTGTTTTACCAGAGCCAGTAGGTCCAATGAGTAGGATATTTGATTTATCTATATGGGTAGCACTCTTTGTACTATTTTTAAAAATTCTCTTGTAATGGTTATAGACGGCAACTGCCAATGTCTTTTTTGCACCCTCTTGACCTATAACATAATCGTCTAACATTCTGTGAATCTCTTTTGGGATTAGAAGTGTTGTTGTCTCATTATCTACTGCTTTACTCTCATTTTCTCCAAAAAGAATTTTATAGGCAGATGTTACACAGTTTGAACATATATACGCACTGTTTCCTGCTATAAACGGATTATTATCTTTCTCTGTAGTACTACAAAAACTACACCTTTTTTTAGCCATTAATATTTTTCCTTATAAATGGAATGCCCCGTTTTGATCTGGTGACAAACTCTAATAAATTTTTTACTATTTCTGAATTTTTCTCTTGCAGTAGTCTATCTACGCTCTCTTTGAGTGGTTTCCCACTCTCAAATAGTTCTCTATATACTACTTTTAATCTATTTATATTAACTCTCTCTATATGTCTTCGTAGCCCAGTTAGATTTAGCCCTCTAAGGGTCGCTCTATTTCCCTCTGCTAGACAGTATGGTGGAACATCTTGGCTCAAAGCACTAGCTCCTGCAACCATCGCAAAGTCACCGATATGAACAAACTGATGAACTGGTGTAAAACCACCAATAACCACATTGTTACCCAACTCTACATGACCTGCAAGAGTAGCTCCATTTGCCAAGATGCATCTATTACCTATGATAACATCATGCCCTAGATGAACATAACCCATAAGAAGATTATCGTTACCAATTTTAGTAACACTACCACCACCCTTTGTCCCTGGGTTTAGAAGTGTAAACTCTCTAATCTTATTGTTATCACCAATAATAAGCTCAACCTCTTCACCATTAAATTTTAGATCTTGTGGAATAGACCCTATTACGGCATGAGAGAATATATGGTTACCAGAACCTATAGTTGTTTTACCATCTATAATAGTATGCGCATCAATGATAGTATTGTCACCAATAATGGCTTCTGAAGAGATGATAACAGAAGGTCCAATTGTTACATTATCGCCAATCTTAGCACCATCTTCAATAATAGCTGTTGGATGAATATTAGACATACAGAGACCTACTTATCGACAATCATAGCTTTTAGTTCAGCTTGAGCTACAAGTTTACCATCAACAAAAGCTTTAGCATCTAGTTGCCAGATTGCTCCTCTATGTTTAATAACATTTAGCTTATATATTAACTGGTCACCAGGAGTTACAGGTGCTCTAAATTTACACTTGTCAATACTCATAAAATAGACAACTTTATTTTTAATATCTGCTTGTTCATCTTTACTATAACTTTGAAATGCAAGTATTCCACCTGCCTGTGCCATACCTTCAACAATCATTACACCTGGATAGATAGGATGCCCTGGAAAGTGTCCTTGGAAAACTGGTTCAGAGATAGATACATTTTTGTACCCCTCTATACTCTTATTGGGTTCCATATCTGTTACACGATCAAGCAATAAAAATGGGTATCTATGGGGTAAAATTTCTTGAATTTCAACTACATCAAATTTCACTAATTTAGCCTTTGGAGAAAAATTTAACTAATTTTATCTAAAATTTGCTAAAATAGTTATCAAATTTCATATATAACCTCTTTGACATCTTCATAAATATGGCTTTTAAGAAAAACTTCAACTTTTTTCGTTGGAATATGTTCAGTAACTATAATTGTAGATAAGTCATAATTATTAGTTATAAGAATTTTGCGTAATTTAAGCTCTGTATTGAAGCTCGGCGGATTGAAACTTAACTGCATTATAGTTTCATAATTTGTCTCTAATAAGAGGTTATATCTATCTAGTGAAATAAACTTAATTTCATCTCGATTCAAATAGTGGAGGTTCTCTATAGAGTAGTCAATACGCCCTCTACTATACTCACTTCTAATAGTAGAGTAGGGTAGAAAATGAGCAGGGATGGTCTCCTTTTGAACTCTCAATTGTCCAAACTCCATTCGCCAGTTAAGAAATCTCTCTTTAACTACTCTATACTTTATATTATCCTCTTCATATCCCATCCGTTTTTCATAAAGTTCAATCCTCTCTTCTATAGACTCTGGTTGTATCTGTTTTGAGATAGGAGAAAAAAGCTCATCGGCTAGTTTTTGTTGTTCTTCTCTTTGCATGGTGAGTCCAAAGAGACAGCCACAGTAGTCTTGTCGATAGAGTCTATCCTCTTTTGCCATAATATTCTGCTCTTGTGTTCCAGAGGCTTTACGAAAATCAGGAGCTAAAAATGATATGCCATACTTATCAGCAAGTATATCACCTGTTTGTTGAAGCTGTTTTAGTGATTTTTTTGGACTAGTAAGCAGAGTAGAGGTAAATGTCTTCTCCTTCAACTCTTTAGCCTTCTTCGCTGTAACCTCAAATCGTCTATCAAAACAGATAGCACATCTAGCACCCTTTTCAGGCTCCTTTTCCAAACCACGAACAGCCTCTAACCAGTTGTTAGTATCATACTCACCCTCTATAAGCTCAATACCAAGCATTTTGCATGAGCGTTTAACATCAAGTAGTCGTAGGTAGTATTCGCTATAGGGATGTATATTTGGGTCATAAAAAAAACCAATAAACTTCTCTTTGGGATAGCTCTCTTGTAGTTTTTGTAAAAAATAGTGGCTATCTACAGCACAGCAGATATGTATTAGAATAGTGAAGTCCTTAAAGTTTTAGATTTCATAAATTATACACTCTATATATAAATCAAACATTAACCACTATTAGAAAAAAATATATGTAATTTATTTTAATTAAAAATAGTTAATTTTTTTTAGATAAAAATCATTTTTTAAAATTTTTATCTAAATT
>NZ_JAACKB010000266.1 GCF_010892395.1 Sulfurovum sp. bin170 | reverse complement strand
TGGATTTTTTAGCCATAGGCAAGATAGGGGTTTACCTTTCTTTTATTAACCTGCTGACCAAAAAAGCAAAACATGTGGATGATAAAATGTACAGGGTTGACCAACATGAAGAGATACGATACCGAAACATCTTACACGCCATCGCTTCACTTTGGATGTATGAACGCCAACAAGGAAAACAGGGTATCTTGAAAAAAGCTGACATCTGTAGGGTTCTTGATGGGGAAAACAGAGGAGAGTCAGACAGAGCCATACTCGAACGCTACAAAGACAAAGGAGTGATAGAGATAGAGTTCCCCTCTCACTCCTACTTTGGGGAAGAGGACAACAACTTACATTTTCAACACCAATCATTTGCAGAGATACTCTTAGCCGAGTACTACCTAAAAGTTTTTATCAAGTACGCTTTGGAGAAACAGAGTGACCTCAACACAGCTAGAAGCAAACTCATACTTGGAGAGCCAACAGAGCAGACGATGGTGTTTTTTAAAGAGTTGCTCAAACTGTTAAAAGAGAGTGTTGATGATGGGTGTGAAAATGTAATTGAGAAAAGAAAACTGCTCTATCCTCTGTTTGCTTCATTGGCTACTGAAGAGAACAATACGCTATTTAGTGCTGATATATTTTACTCTTGGTTTGATAGAGTGGAACATAATAATAGTTATTCTAAAATTCCTAATGAACTTTTGGAAAATTGGGCTATCAATTATAAACAGCTAGAGAAGATAATGGACTTTTCATCTGAGATTATAGACTCGAAAACTACGCTACTTTTGGCTAAAACCCAGACTCGTCATGCTCTTTTTGATAATGAGTTGACAGTTTTTCAGAATAGCCGAGTTAGTGACTCTCCTACTGATATGGATAAGTGGTTGGCTTTGGTGGTGGGAAACTTGTTGCATAATGATGAGCCTGAGGAGAGGAGGTTTTTTAACGGGAGGTTGGAGAATCCTGAGAATTTGTTTGAGATGATTCGGGGGTGGAATTATTTTATAGGGAAGTCTGCTCCTATTTGGGGTCAAGAATATTTTAAGGGAATTATTTTAAGAAATAATATAATTTATGATTTAAGAAGTTTAATGTTTGATAGTATTGATTTTTCATATTCTGTTCTTTATAATTTTGGATTTTATACTTCTTCTTTTATCGGTACGAACTTTAGCTATTGTATTCTTAAGGATATTAGTTTTTATCGTGCTACCTTAATGAACACTAAGTTTAATGATATTAATTTGGTTAATATTATGTTTAGTACATCTGTTATAGGAATGGATACTATAATGCCCATACAATTGGTTAAATGTTTTGATTCTAGTGAAGTATTTGAATGTGGTATGAAAGAGAGAATAAATTATTTTAATCAATATGGAGCGAAAACATTACAAAGCTTATTAATCTACGGTCTAAAAAACAAACTCTTCGACATCAAAGAGATTAAATCTTGGTTTGCTTATGAGACAGATGAAGATAGAGAAGCGTTTGAAAAGTTGATTGATGGGTTGGGGGAGTTTGAGGTTAAATAATGTTTGTTGGCTCGTAGGTCGGGTTGCCCTCATCCCGACAATGATTCGCATACCAAAATATTTTATCGTTCAATGGGTGTTGGTATGCCAATGTTTTTTTGTTATATCAAAATTTTATTTTATGCGTGTTCATGTCGGGATGAGGACAACCCGACCTACGCCGTTTCTGATATTTTGGTGGCGAGTAAAAGCTGGAGCAGGTTTCTCTATGGTTTTTTCTACAAAGGGGAGTAGTAGATATAAAATGAATTTCATACCCACTCTATCAATCAAAAAAACAGACTCAATGGCAAAGCATACCTCTTGTCTGTCTCATCACCAAATGACAAAATCGTATCACCTGTATAAAAGACAATGTCCACAATATTTTTAGAAGATTTCTTTTGAAAATCAATGATGTGTTTAAACGCATCTCTCTTAATGGTCTGTGAAGCTTTGACCTCTATGGCAAAAATCTTATCTGCTCTCTCAACGATGAAGTCAATCTCTTTTTTATCATTGGTTCGGTAGTGGTAGATGCGTGGTTGAACATAGCTATAGCCAATATGTTTAAGCAGTTCACTATAGACAAAAGTCTCTACCACATCCCCTTTGTGTACGGA